>DXVA01000105.1:4073-12799 GCA_019408975.1 Lentisphaeria bacterium
AGCGTGAACCGGTCGAGGGAAAGACGCGCCTCCGCCACACGCAGGGATTTTACGGGATCGCCCGCCGCACATTCCGCCGCCTTGTCAAAAAATCCGTGGCACGCCTCCACGACTTCAAACGTCAGATAGTTGAAAGCATTGATTCCCGCCATAATCCCCATTGCACGGCACTTTTCCCGGGCGGACTCCGCGATCACCCGCCGCGCCTTGAGAATCCACTTTCCCGCCTCCGGGCCGTAATAACCGTCCATGAAAGTTTTCAGCAGAACCCCGCCGTCCGCTTCCGGATTCTCCGCCAGCTTCGCTTCCATCCATACTTTCAGCGCATACATATCCGCAATGTGGCTGTCCTCATGTTCGAAGAAAAGATAGCGGATTCCGTTTTCATAGAACTTCCGGACATCATCCGCCATAAACTGCTCATTGGGAAGCGGATACCCGTGAACCTGATATGTAATGCCGTAAATCCAGACATAAAGTTCCGGGGACAGCCCCTTCCATTTCCGGACGTTGTCGAGATACTCTCTGTTGGACGCCGTGTCCAGCGGAATCGCCATGCATTTCGGCGTATAGCAGAAACGGATCAGGACATTGCTCTCCGGGCGAAGCGTTTTCGGCGGCTTGACCGTATTGGTGTATGCCGTGGTTGAAATCAGGATATCCGGGCGGATTTTCCCGATCTCCCGCGCCATCCCGTTGACAAACGCAATCAATGTGCCGGCGTCGGACTCTTCCCGGCTGTTCAGTGCCCGGCAGTCCGCGCATTCGCAGGAAAAATTGACGTCGTTGGGGCTGACATCGTAAATCCGGGGAACCGGATTTCCTTTTGCTGTCGCCGCAGATTCATCGGCAAGGATCCGTTTCTTCAAACGGGCGAGAAATTCACGCCGCATTCCTTCGTTGGAAAGACATAGCTGACCGAGCTTCCCCGGCTGGCGTCTTCCCTGAAAAACCGCAAAATATTCAGGATGCTCCTCAGCAAACGACTCCGGAATATATAAATTAAACGTATGTACAAAATAAGGCCCGCCGAAATTGCAGGAGCTGCCGCCGTAAGCCGCGGATATTCCCTGATCCCCGTTGCGGTTGAGACGGTTCCTTGCCGCCCATTTCCCGCCGTCGGGCATCACCGCATTGTCGCGGTAAATATCGCGCTGAATGAAAGGGAACTCAAACCGGATGTCCAGTGCGGGAAGATCCAGACGGCGTTTTTCCGGCACGAATTCCTCCGTCGGAGTCCACCAGCGTATCCCGATCTGATTCTCCAGAAACGCATAGACGCCGTAAAGCGTGCCGGACTGTCCGCCGCCTGCAATGAAAAGATCATCACCGGAACTCCTGATCACATAAGCGTCGGTCTTCAATGTCCTGCCGTTGATTCCCGCCGCCCGCGCTTCCGGCGTATCGCCGAGCAGGATTCTGTTGATCGCCCTGCCGCCGATTTTCAGTTCGCCGTCCACGGTGCGCTCCAGATAAGAGCGCAGTTCCCCTGCGGCAGTTTTTTCAGAAGGCAAAGGCTTTGCAGGCAGAATGATTTCCAGTGCACACAGCGATGCACCCGCCAGCAGAAGAAGGGAGGAGAAGATTTTTTTCATTTGTACAGTTTCCTATCTGTCATCATGTTTTATTTGAATTCCGTTTACCGGGTTCCTTCCCGATAGAAATACCGGTCATATGCCGTATTGCCGCGCATTGCCTCGGGGATCTGAAGCGAACCCGCATGACCATCGACAAACAGATAATTCGCCTTGTTTTTTCCGTGCCTGTTGAGGCTGATATGGGCATTGTCAGATGCCCAGATGGAATAATAACTGCTTGCCGACCATTGTTCATGCAAAGCCGTACACTCCGACGGACGTCTGATTGCACTGCTCTTATAAAGCCGCAATTCGCCCGGCGTTGCATTGCCGATGGAAAGCATCCGGTTGTAGGAAATCGTCAGTCCGACCGTAGAGTCCCACACCTGAACGTCAGTACTGCCGAATACCCATTTCCCCGCCGCTCTCCTGGAAACGGCGGGACAATAGAAAAACTTTGGAATGAAATCGGCTTGTTTTTTATTAAGGCGTTCCAATGCGGCACGATGCCATATACTTTTCAGAAACTGGTCGGCGCTCCAGCTTACACCGGGCATATAGCCGGAATAATCATCCTCATACATTTTTTCCAGAGTGCCCAGCTGTTTCAAATTGTTGACGCAGGAAATCTCCCGCGCTTTCTCCTTCGCCTTGTTCAACGCAGGCAGCAGCATTGCCGCAAGAATTGCGATAATCGCAATTACGATTAAAAGTTCGATCAATGTGAATCTTCTGCGGACTTGCATGACATCTATCCTCCATATTTACAGTTTTTTGCCGTGGATTCTCTTATGATCAATTCTCCGACCAACCGTTTCTTCGGCAGAGATTTCCGTCCGTCCCTGATGATGGAATAAAGATTTTCAAATCCCCGGCAGGCACTTTCATAATGAGGCTCCGCGATGGTTGTCAGGGCCGGCGAAGCCAGTTCCGCGCCATAATCGCCGAACCCGATCACGGAAAATGCGTCGGGAACAAAGATCCTCCGGTGATAAAGATACTGAAGCAGACTCAATGCAAGCGGGTCATTCACACAGAAAACCGCATCGGGATTCGCCGCCACCACAGCATCATATACCTCATTGCGGGGATGGTCACTCTCCATAATACAGGGCGGCAGTCCGTTTCTTTTCATGACATTCAAATATCCCTGAATACGCTTCTTTGAAAGGTTCCACTGCTGTCCCAGGCAAATGATCTTCCTGTGCCCGAGCGAAACCAGATAGTTTACGGCAACCTCTGCGGAACCTTCCTGATCGAACAAACCTTTCCTGCCGTCATCCAGCCCGGAAACAGGGATTCCGTATTGGAAAAATCCGGGATTCACCTGCGCTTTCTCCTCCGGTTCCGCCGCCATGACCGCAATCCCGCTTACACGGTATTCCACCGCCGTCATAAGCGCCTGATTCAGCGTGCAGTTTTCATTCAGGGAAATCAACCTGATGGAATAGCCGTATTTTGCCGCGGTTTCGGAATAGCCGCGGATAATCGGCATCATGAAGTTGTCAAAATGCGCAATGATGGCAATGACTTTGCTTCTGCCTGTGACAAGCGACTGCACCAGTTCATTGCGGACATATCCCAGTTTCTCGGCGGTTCGCTTCACTTTTTCCACGACTTCCGTCGAAATTTTCATATCCCGCTCGTGCCGTCCGTTCAGTACAAAAGAAACCGTTGTCCGGCTTACTCCGGCTTCCGCCGCAATCTCCTTCATACTGATCATGAAACAAAATCCTTTCTATCGTTAACCTATGTTAATTATAATCAGAAAAAGCGAAAGCGCAAGGGGGGATTTTCAAAAAAAGCAAAAAAAACCTGTAAAAAAATAACATTGTGAGAAAATCGTTTCGCGGAGGACAGAAAGCAAACAGGGCAGATAAGACAGAGATCAGACCGGGAGTTCTTTATTGCTCATTGCTCATTTGCAACACAGATCAATGCGGCATTGATTCCGCCGAAAGCAAAAGAATTTTTCAGGAAGACATCAACTTTATGCTCCCGCGGGGTTCTGACATGATCCACCCCGGAACACTCCTCCGCAACAGATTCCAAATTCAAGGTCGGCAGCAGAATGCCGCGATTCATCATTTCCAATGCGGCAATGGTTTCGATCACGCCCGAAGCGCCGAGCGTATGCCCCAGATGCCCCTTGAGACTGCTTGCCGGAACCGCATCCGCTCCGAAAAAATCCCGGAGAGCTTTTGCCTCCTCCGCATCGCCCTGCACAGTCGCAGTCGCATGGGCGCTGATGTAGTCCGTTGAACCCGCCGCGATCCCCGCATCACGGTAAGCGAGCGCCAGACAGCGCCGGATCGAAGACGCATCGGACAGGCTGATCTGCGATCCGCATCCGCACGTGGCATAACCGGCGATCTCCGCAAAGATTTCCGCGCCGCGCTTCCTGGCATGTTCATACTCCTCCAGAACAAGGATTCCCGCACCTTCGCCGCAGACCAGTCCCGTTCTCCGCGCATCGAACGGACGGGAAGAGCGTTCCGGAGCATTTTCATATTCCGACGCTCCCGCATAAAGCAGATCGAAAGAACCCGTCACCTCCTGCGAAAGCTCATCCGCACCGCCGCAGATCATGACATTCTGCGTCCCGTATGCGATCAGGTCGCGCGCCGTCCCGACTGCCTGAAGCCCCGAGGCGCACGCCGCGGATACGGACTGGACGCATCCCGTAATGTTCAGCAGATTCGCCACATTGAAAGACGCCGTATGCGAGGCGCATTTGAAAAACTGGGCGGCGGGCATATCCGCCATTCCGTGTTCCAGGAGAATCATGCGGAACGCCTCCGCGATGCTTCTGGAACTGCCCATCGTGGAACCGATCACACAGCCGCATCCGCCGCCGGAAACAGTTTCAGGTTCAAGCCCCGACTCCTCAAGCGCCTGCATTGCCGCAAGAGAGGCGAAGATGCTCAAGTCACCCATGGAACGCCGGAACAGGCGGGGAATTTTCTTTTTCTCGGCATCGCCGAGCACAACCGGAGCCCCGGGCGAAATTCCGCCGTTGATGTTCAGCCCCCACTCCTCCATGCGCCGAACCGCGGACCTGCCGTTCAAAAGATTCTCAAACAGTTCCGCACGCGACATGCCGAGCGCCGATACGACGCCTGTTCCCGTAATGACGACCCGTCTTCTATTCATGAATGCTCAACTCCGCCAGTTTCCTGTAAGTTTCCTCTCCGATGAGTTTGCGCCAGATGACGAACGCGGAGAGCATTGCGCCCATCGCCCCCGGCAGAAGCGCACTCTGCCCGAGCACATAAAAATTGCGGATGGGAAGCCTGCCGAACAGATTATGCTGTTCCATCTTCTGGCGGATTCCATACGCGGAACCGAACGGGGAAAGATAGTCGCGGTAAGTCAGCATGGAAGCCGTATCCGCCAGGTTCAGATGTCCCTCAAACTGCGGATAAACCCGCAGAACCTTCTTCATGATTCCCTGCGCCTTCGCCTGCTTGTAGGCAAGGTAGGATGGCGGACGGTTCCGGTGAACCGTGTCTTCCCACTCGCGCGTTTCTTCCGGAAACACGGTCTCGAACGCGGTCAAAGTCTGGCGCTGTTCTCCCCCGGACGCCGTTTCCCACGTCAGCATGACGGCGGTCGCAGTCGCTTCCGGATGTCTGTCCGAAAGGATCATCTCGATATCCGGCGTCGAAAAACAGGAGGAAAGTTCCTGATGAAACTCCGGCACAGGCGGGTCAAGAGTGCAGAATACCGTAAAAAATCCGCAGGTCTCCCCGAACTCCCCGACCCGCTTCCTGAAATCTTCGGACTGCACAGACTGCGGCAGAAGCTCTGCGATGCCGTGCGGATGGATCGTCATGAAACAATTCTCGAACGAAACCTCCGAACCGTCGGTGAGCAGCACACTGCGGCAGCGTTTCTTTTCCAGATCAAGGCACGTCTCCACCGTGGTTCCCGTCAGGATCGTAATTCCAAGCTCCTGCGACTTCCGAAGGAACGCCTCGACAAAAGCGCCGCCTCCGCCTTTGACACGGACCAGATCGTCAAGCAGTCCGTAACTGACGCGGCAGTGGTTTGCAAGAGAAATCTCCGAAGGCGGAGTTCCGTGGCAGGTGGCGAAACTCGCCAGAATAGCCCGCAGTTCCCCCGATACGCCAAGCGAATCCAGATAGTCCGCCAGGGAGATGAAATCCTCGTCGAGAAACTGCGCCGCCGTAAATCCGCCGGGGGCGCGCAGATTGAACAGCGTGGTGTTGTCGTAAATTCTCTTCTCCGTCTCAAAATAACGGCGGATTTTTTCCTCCTCTCCGGGAAATTCCATGCACAGATAATCACATGCGCGGTCACGACCGCGCGGAATCCGCCGGTTCCTGCCGCCGATAATGATATTCGTGCCGATGGGAATGCACTCAAGCTCATGTTCAAGCCCGAGCATGCGGATCATATCTCCCATGCATCCGGTGAAATTCGTGGAAAAATGAAACCCCGTGTCAAAAGGGACTGAATTCCGGTGAAACCGCTGCATACTGCCGCCGACGACATTGCTTTTTTCAAGAAGCAGAACCCTGCGCCCGGTTCCGGCAAGCAGCAGGGAGATCGTCATGCCGCTGACGCCGCTTCCCACCACAAGATCGTCATACCGCAGTTTCATGTGAGAAGTCCGCCGTTGACTGCGATCACCTGTCCGTGAAGATACGTGCTGTCCGGCGAACAGAGGAAACTGATGACGCCCGCGACTTCCTCCGGCGTCCCGAACCGTTTCAGCGGAATCAGCGGAAGAATCTGCTCCTTCGGGAGCTCCGCAGTCATATCCGTCTCAATCACGCCCGGGGAAACCGCATTCACGAGAATGCCTTTGCGCCCGACCTCGCGCGCCAGCGATTTGACCGCCGCGGCAAGCGCCGCCTTGGACGCCGCATAATTGACCTGCCCCGCCTGCCCGCTCTGCCCCGAGGCGCTCGTGATGACGATGATGCGCCCGCTCCGGCGCGCGATCATTCCGAACAGAAGCGGCTGAACCGTATGATAGAAACCGTCGAGATTGGTATGGATCACACTGTTCCATTCGTCCGGAGACATGAACACGAACATATTGTCACGCGCAATTCCTGCGTTGTAGACAACCACGTCCGGCGCGGAATCCCCGAACAGTTCCGCCATCCGTTCTGAAGCCTGAACCCGATCGGCGATATCGAAAACGGCTCCTTTGAAAGAGCGTCCGCAGGCCTCGACTCCTTTCCGGGTTTCAGCAAGAGCTTCAAGCGAACTCCGGCAGGTGCCGACGATATCGAAACCGTCCTTTGCCAGACGCAGCGCCGCCGCTTTGCCGATCCCCCGGCTGGCGCCCGTGATGAGAGCCGTTTTCGTCATTTTACATTGCTTCCGGCAACGGATTTCATCATATTCGGATACTTCTCCAGAACGATCTCGTCATTCACGTTCTTATTGAGAAATACAGCCGCGGCAGCCACCAGAGACGGCAGGTACTGCGGCAGGTTCGGCTGTTTTGAAATACAGAAAGCCTCTCCCTGCCAGACCTGATTCCGCGTCTTCGCCTGAGTCGCATTCAACTTGACAGAGGTTCTGGTTTTCTTCCCATCCGGGTTCTCCTCCTTATAAGAATAGATCATGATCAGATCCGCCTGATCTGCGGCGGGAGCCTCTTTCAGCCCCAGATGCCGGACCGCGTTGGCGATATACTTTCCGCACTGTTCCGAAAGCACGTCATCCGCCACGGACTCATCGGCGGCGATCCACACCCGGGGTCCCGGTATAACCAGTCCCGACGCCTTTGCATTGACCGCCGCCACTTTTACAGTGCCGCCATCGACCATACTGCTGCAACCGGCGCTAAAACCGGCAGCCATCAGAAGTGCGGCGGAAACAAGAAACATCTTCCCGTATTTTTTTACGATCGTCATAATAAATACTCCTCCCGTTTTGATTTTTCTGTTGGGAATAAATGTATTCACAATATGCGATTTTTCAAGTATGCTTTGCAAGAAAGCTTCGTCACGGACCCGGCAGCATGCTTCAGAATTGAAAAGCGTCCGGTTCCGTTTTCTGCCGGAAGTGAAACGATTGGCATAGACACCGCCGCAGACGGTATCGACCAGCGGTTCAAGTTCGCCATGATCGAAAGCGTCGTTGTTGTCAACCAGCGGAGAACGGATGTGATCAGGGTATTCGCCGGAATTGTAAATGCCGACCGCATTCCAGTGTTTTACGGCACAGAGCAGCGGCGCCGCCAAACCGATTGAATCCAATGGCAGCGGCGCAGAATTTTAACCTGGCCGTCTCTCATCGTCAAGCCGCCGCAGATTCCGCCATCAACTCCGTTCCTTGCCGTTCTCTTGCCGAAACAAATTTCCAGTATGGCAGGATGCAGGTATAAACAATGCTGACTTCATCAGTCTTCAACAGGAAACGGCTTCTCAATGCCTGGCTTCCGGATAAATCCCCTGGTCAACGGCCGCACCGCCATTGATCCGGCACAATTCCATTTTTCCTTTCGGTGAGATCCTGGTAAGGCTTTCCGATCGATACCTTTCTATAACCGGCATGTCCGTCGATATAGAGGATATTCAGACCGCCGCTGTGACGCGGATCGGGTCTTCCGTTTTTTGCCGGATTCGATGATTCAAAATCAAGAACGCAGAAATTTCCGAGGTTCGACCCCAGCCCCTGATTCGTGTCCATGACCATATAACCGATGGACGGGTGACGCAGCTGACTCATTTTCGCCGTGCTTTTGTCGCTGGTGCTTACAGCCATATTCGACCCGAGGTTGTAGTGGTTGTAACCATATCCGGTATAAGTCATCCCGGACGGCGTGTAATTCGTCTGAACTTTAGGGGATTTCAATGACGGACATGCAAAAATGGCACGGTTCACATACTTGGCGTCACTCAGCATCTCCGCCCAGACTCTTCCGTTTGTCATACCTGTTTGGGCTTTCGTAAGCTGATACGGCATAAAGAAATCCGAATTGTCCGCCAGATACATGGAAGTTCCCACCCCTGCCTGTTTTTCATTGCTGAGGCATCTGACGGCATATGCACGTTCACGGGCTTTCCCCAAAGCCGGCAGAAGCATTGAGGCAAGAATCGCGATAATTGCAATTACGATGAGGAGCTCTATCAGGGTGAAAATTCGCATTTTCACCCTCGAAGT
>DXVA01000106.1 GCA_019408975.1 Lentisphaeria bacterium
GCTGGTTGCCGCAGGCGAAATCCCCGATAGTGCGTATGCTTGCATCGCGGTAGTTTATTGAAGCGGATTGCCCCATCTTTCTGCGCAGGCGATTTTCTCAAGCGGAAGGCGCGGGACAGGATCATGCCTTTCCTGCGGATAGCCGACGGAAATCAGAGCCGTCGGCTGGATTCCTGACGGGATTCCGAGCATCTGCGCCACGGCTTTCGGTTTGAACCACCCGATCCAGCAGGTGCCGAGCCCCTGTGCTTCCGCCGCGAGACAGAAATGTTCTCCGGCGATGCCCAGATCGACCAGATGATACTGGATGCCTGAAAGAATCGGGGCGAGCCAGTGTACTTTGACGTTGGTTTCAGCACACAGTACCGCAATCGCGGAAGCGTCATTGAGCCATGTCATTTTTATGCCGGGCAGGAGCCCTTCTCCGGCAATGCGCCGGATCATCTCTCTGTTTCTGACTATGATGAAACGCCACGGCTGTTTATTGCAGGATGACGGCGCGAGTCTGGCTGCTTCCAGGCAGTTTCTCATGAGTTCTTCGGGGATTTCTTTTCCCGGGATATAGGAACGGCAGCTCTGGCGCGTTCCTATGAGTTTGAGCAGTGATTGAATTTCCATTGTGCTTCCCCTCCCTTTTTTTTAAGAAAAAAGACCTGCTTCCGGAAGGAGGCAGGCCTTTTGCTGATTGTTCCTGTGACCTGCGATTATTTGAAATCGTTGATCTTGACGTTCATATTGGTTTTCTGCTTGGTCAGAGTCTCGGTCAGCTGTTTTTCGAGAGCCTTGGCTTCGAGATTGGCTTTGATCGCCTCTTTGACCTGTGCGAGCGGCATCACGCTTGCCGGGTTCTTGGCTTCCAGCTTGATGATATGGTAGCCGAACGGAGTCTTGACGACTTCGGAAAGCTGTCCGGGCTTGAGAGCCATTGCCGCTTTTTCAAACTCGGGAACCATCTGTCCCTTTGTGAACGGAGGAAGCTTGCCCTTCGCCTGTTTTCCGCTGGGGCAGGCGCTCTCTTTTTCCGCGATGGCGCCGAAATCCGCGCCTTTCTTGAGATCGGCAAGAATTTTTTCCGCCTTGGCTTTGGCTTCTTTGTCCTTGGCGGGATCGACTGCCGCGCCGGGCTTGCCGTCCGCAGGCATCGTGGAGATCAGAATGTGGGAAGCGGTAAGAGTTTCCGGCTTCTTGAACTGATCCTGATGTTCTTTGTAATATTTCTCAATATCGGCGTCCGTGACTTTGACCTTGGATTTCAGATTGTCCTCGACCCATTTGTTGATCGCGTAGAATTTGAAAGTGTTGGGGTCTTTGACGGCTTCCGCCTTGATGTCGTCGAGCTTCTTGCCCTGAAGTTCAAGCTGTTTCGTGATCATGTCGAGCTGCTCTTTGGGCATCTCCTTGAGTTTCTTGTCGAATTCCGCAAGGACAAGTTCCTTGGAGGGCTTGACGCCGGATTTTTCTGCGAGAGCCAGAAGAACTTCCATATCGACAAGGCTGTTGACCATCTGTTTTGCCTGCGTCTTGAGCATATCGGGCGTCAACTGGGCAATGTATTCCACCGGAACTTTGCCGAGCTGGTCGAGGAATTCCTTTTTGGAAATCTTTTTATCGCCGACAGTTGCGACCGGGTCCGGCAGGAAGACGAATACTTCATCCAGAGTCTTGGGTGCGGGCTTGGCGGGCGCGGCGGCCTTTGCTTCAGGCTTGGCTGCTTTTGTTGCGTCAGCCGGTTTTTCTTGTCCGCACGCCGTGGCGGAAGCTGCCAGAACGAAAGCGGAGACTGTGGTCACTGCCGCCGAGCGGAAGAATTTTGATTTTCTCATCATGGATTGAATCCCTTTCTTATTGTTGAATACTTTTCATGAAAATGTTCATTTGTTTCTGTTCCGTGCGTCGCTCATGACGGAGAGGATTTTCGGAAGAACCGGATTCTCTTCATCCTCCAGAGCCAGCACCGCCGCCACGGCGGCCGCTTCCGCATTTCCCTGTTCCAGCATTGCGCCGATATCGGCAATCATGCCGAACTGCATCCGGTCCTTTTCCACCGTCTGCATTGTTCTTATTTCAGACTCTTTTCTGTCGATAAAGTTCTGTATTTTCTGTGAAATCATGATTTTTTTTGCTGTTTTACGCAAATCTTCGACCGTTTTTGCAAGTCTGTCCGAGGAACGGGCTGTCTGCGCCTCGTTCAGCAGGGAGTCGATTTCCGCCAGGAGCCGGACCTGCTCCTTTGCTTCCGTCGTGTCGTCATGTTTTCCGTTTTTGATTTCCTGCGCCTCAAGGTATTTCAGCGCTCCGGCAAAATCCCCCGTCTTCACATATTGATTGACCTGCTCCATGACGGCGTTGTTGCGTTCCACTGCTTCAAGCTCCGAAAGAAATACGCTGGTTTTCTCAATTGTGCGCAGACGTTCTATTTTTTTGAGTGCGGCTTTGTGTTCGCCTTTCGATGTCGCGTCATAAATTTCAAGGAGAAGCTCCGGGTGCGCCGTGGGAGGGGAGGGCAGTTTATCGTCCGAACAGGAAGCCAGAAACAGGGCAGCGGACAGCGCCGGTGTACAGCGAAACAGTTTTCCGATCCATGTCTTGTCCAGTTTTTGCGAAAAAATCATTGCACTCTCAACTCTCAAAATCTGTAATTGATAAACGAAACGGAATTAACTTTAGCAGTATTCTTTAAATTTACAACCGGAAATCTGCTTTTTCTCTGTATCAAATCCGTAATTTTTATATTAATTTAGATCGTTTCGTGCTTGAATTCGCGGGAAACTATGATATTTTGCATGGTTTAATATGATTTTTCAAAACAAACTATCAGATTACAAGGAGTTGAAAAATGGGAAAGCAGTATAACAAGCTTCAGAAGAGAGCACGCCGTAAAGCCTATCTCGAGAGAGTCAAAGCAAAAGCGAGAGCGGCGATGAAGTCTGCCAAAAAGAAATAATCGCAGGGCGGGGAGATTCCCCGCCTTTTGTTTATCATGTTGAATTCCGTCTGTTTCCGGACGGCTTCTTATAGAAAAGGAGTCATTCCATATGGCTAAAATTCATCCGACGGCGATCGTCGATCCTTCCGCAAAACTCGCGGATGATGTAGAGGTCGGTCCCTATTGCGTGATTGAGCATGATACTGAGATCGGGCGGGGAACCAGGCTGATCGCCCAGTGTCATATCGGCGCCTACGCCACGCTCGGGGCGAACAATGTCGTCTATCCTTTTGCTTCCATCGGGACCGATCCGGAGGATTATGGTTTCGAGGGAGGGGTTTCCTATACGAAAATCGGGGATAACAACCGCTTCCGCGAAGGAGTCACTGTGAACCGCGGGACTCATGAAGGTACCGTGACCACGATCGGCAGCGGCTGCTTCATGATGGCAAATACGCATGTATCCCATAACTGCACGATCGGCAACGGAGTTGTGATGGTGCCTTACAGCGGCTGCGCCGGGTATTGCACGGTCGGCGACAAGTGCCTGATTTCCGGACTTTCCGGTATGCATCAGTTCTGCCGTATGGGGCGTATGGCGGTACTGAGCGGCGGCTCCCAGATTTCGATGGACCTTGCTCCGTTCATGATCGGCGACGGACGCAACGGCGGCGTGCGCGGATTCAATATCGTCGGCATGAAGCGCAACGGATTTTCAAAGGAAACGATTCGTGCCGTCAAAGACCTCTATGATATTTTCTTCCGTCACGGCTTGAGTATGAGCAATGCGATTGCCAAAGCCGAAGCGGAAGTTCCGCAGCTGCCGGAAGTCATTGAGTTTCTGGATTTCATCAAATCCACGAAGCGCGGCATTCTTACCGGCGACCGAGGCGGGCGCAGAGCCTGAATTCTTACATAATAGTTCCAGGAAAGACGATATTTTGTCTTTCCTGGTCTTTTTTGATGACATCCGGCCAATAGCGCACTTCACAAAAAGGGTGCGCAGTCTTTCAGCTTGTTTTCACCGAGTCCAGAGGAATGTGGACGGAGGGGGTGAAGGGACTTGAGGCATCCAGATGCGGATGGCGCTGGTCATCGAAAAAAATGTGAGGACGCAGAATCGATAAAATACGGCCCTTGTCCATACCGCCGAGGAAAAAGGTCTGATCAACCGGAATGTCCCATTTGCGCAGAGTCGTGACGACTCGTTCGTGGGCGGGCGCGGAACGGGCGGTCACGATCGCCATTTTCATGTAACGGCGGTATTTCGGATCGTTTTTGACCCGCTCATCTTCCAGCTTGTGGAGTTTCGCAAGCTTGGAAAATAGATCGGCAAGAGGTCCCGGCGTATGCGGTATCTGCGCCTTTTCCGTTTCCGCAGAATAGAATTTTTCAATGCCTTCCTTCTGGTAGACCTCCTCCGCACTGGAATCGGCGATCACGCCGTCGAAGTCGAAAGCGATGCAGAGCCCCGGATTGTTCGGATCGTCTTCCGCGGCGCTGGCGAGAACCTGTCCGGCTGGATATCCCTCTTTCATCGCCTGCCGGACATCGCTCGAATTGGCGGAAAGAAACAGAGAAACGTTGTATGCCGGGATGTATTTGAACGGTGAGTCGCCTGTCGTGAACGCCGCACGGATGATATTGAGCCCGTAGTGCTGGATGGAGTAGAATACACGCAGTCCGGTGTCCGGGTCGTTGTGGCTGAGCAGGACGACTTCGATCGGCTGGGTATCGGGGAAGAACTGGTTCATTGCCAGCAGGCGCTTCACAAAGGGAAACGCGACTCCGGTATTGAGAATGTCGTGCTGATGCTCATACTGGTAGTCTCGATACGCATTCAATCCTTCCTTGCGGAAAACGCTGTCTGCTTCATCCAGCTGGAAAAGAGCGCTGGAGGCGACTCCGATCACAAGTTTTTCCTCGATCTTGTATGCCATAAAATCACTCCTTCACAGAGAGGGGGTTACAGGTATTTCCGTTTTTCTTTCTTTGCCGAGAGTTCTTTGAGCAGCAGTTTGATCTTCTGCGTGCTGGACGCGGGAGCAACCAGCGTCACATCCGGAGTCTGGATGATCACCGTTTCCCTGAGGTCGATTCCTGCGATCAGACGGTCAGCATCCTCGGAAAAAACAATACAGTCCTTGCAGTCCAGCAGCTCTGCCGAGGCGTGGATCACATTGTTGTCGCTGTCCGCCTTATAGTGATTGCGCAGAGAGGTCCAGTTGCCGATGTCGTCCCAGTCGAACCCTGCCTCAAGCACCAGAATTCCGGATGCGTGCTCCATGATCGCATAATCGAATGATATCCTGCGGAGCCTGCCGAAATCCTCCTGCCGTTTCGCTGAAAATCTTTCCGTCTGCCAGTGCCGCGCCGCATCTTCCGCAAAGGCGTGGAGATCGGGCGTCTGAATTCGCATTTCCTCCAGAATGGTTTTCACCGAAAAAACGAACATGCCGCTGTTCCATTTGTAATTACCTTGAGCAAGAAGCCGTTCCGCTTCTTCGACGGAAGGTTTCTCCGTGAAGCGCCTGACCTGGAAAAATATTCTGCCGGAATGTTCCTGCGGTTCGCCGCACTCGATGTAGCCGTAATCGGGGCTGGGCGCATACGGTGTAATGCCGATTGTGGCGATTGCATGACGTTCCGCGACCGTATCCGCACAGGTTTTCAGATCGGAAATCATCGCCTGCTGCCTGACGATGAAATGGTCCGCCGGAAGCAGGATCATGACGGCATCCTCCGAGCCTGCCTTTGCCTTGACGACTCCCGCCGCAAGCGCAACACACGGCGCCGTGTCTCTTGCACAGGGTTCCCCGATGATATTGCCCTCAGGAAGCTGCGGCAGGAGGGCGCGTATGTGCTCCAGATAGGCTTCATTCGTGATGATGAGAATATTGCCGGGCGGAACGAGCCCCTGAAGACGTAGAACCGTCTGTTCTATCAGCGGGGCATTGCCGAAAAGGCTCAACAGCTGCTTGGGACGGCCCGCGCGGCATTCCGGCCAGAACCGTTCTCCGCGCCCGCCCGCCATGATTACCGCATAGATGTTTTCCACCATGGCTTATTTCCCGTTTTTGAACTCTCTCGCGAGAAATTCCCCGAGCGCGTCTTTCCAGTCCGGCATCGGCGGAAGACCGCTCAGGCGGAGCATCATTTTTTCGAGGCGCGAGTTTGCCGGACGCGGGGCGGGGCGCGGAAACTCCTCCGTCGTGCAGGGGAGCACCTTCTGGCTGATTTCCATCCGGCGGAATATTTCCCGGGCGAATTCATACCACGAGGCTTCGCCCTCGCAGGTCATGTGATAAGTCCCGACAAGTTCCGGGCGCTTCAATACTTCGCGGAGCTCCCGCACAACGGCAAGCGCGCTGGTCGGATTGCCTAACTGGTCGCTGACGACTTTCAGAACCGGGCGTGTGCCGTCCGCAAGGCTGATCATCGCGTGGACGAAGCTCGGGCCTCCGGCTCCGTAGAGCCACGAGATGCGTGCTATCACATGATCCGGGCAGTGGCGGCGGATCATTTCCTCTCCGGCGAACTTGCTTTGCCCATACACCGTATTGCCGCCGTCCGGGCGGTCGAATTCCGTATAAGGGCGTTCCGAATCGCCCTTGAAAACGTAGTCCGTGGAAATGGCGATCAGCCGGACGCCGTTTCTATGGCATGCGGAGGCTATGTTTGCCGTCCCGAAAGCGTTCAGCTTGTAAGCGAGATCGCGTTCCGCTTCGCATTTGTCCACCGCAGTCATTGCCGCGCAGTGAATCACTGCGTCCGGTGCATATTTCCTGATGACGGCGTCAATGCCGCGTTCATCCGTGATGTCGGCTTCCGGCAGATCCGTGGGGATCATTTCAAAGTCTGTGAGTTCCGCGCAGAGCGTGCGTCCGAGCATTCCCCTGCCGCCGGTCAGAAGAACTTTCATTTCAGATACTCCCTGTTGTTGTAATCGAACACTTCCGCGTCTTTGAGAAGCGGGTTCCTCGTATCCTTTTCCGAGAGAATGAAGGAATCGACCTTGACACGCCAGTCGATGCCGAGTGCTGGATCGTCGAATGCGATTCCGCGCTCATGGGACGGCATGTATCTGTTGTCGCACTTGTAGGCGAAAATGACATCGTCGCTGAGCACGACGAATCCGTGTGCGAATCCGCGCGGAACGAAAAGCTGGCGCTTGTTTTCTGCTGAAAGCTCCACAGCCACATGCCTGCCGAAAGTCGGAGACCCTTTGCGGATATCGACGGCGACGTCCAGCACTGCGCCCTGAATCACCCTGACGAGTTTTGCCTGCGTATAGGGCGCCGCCTGAAAATGGAGCCCGCGCAAAACGCCGAAACGGGACCTTGATTCATTGTCCTGGATGAAATCAGCGGCAATTCCGTTTTTCTCATAAACGTCTTTGTTCCACGACTCAAAAAAATAACCGCGCGCGTCACCGAATACCTTCGGTTCGATGATCACAACGCCTTCGATTTCCGTTCTGACGATGTTCATGATATGTCACTCTTCTTCCCTGATCAGACGCGCCACATACGCGCCGTATTCCGTCTTCATCATGTCTTTGATGCTTTCTTTCACTTCCGCTTTGCTCATCCAGCCATTGTTATACGCGATTTCCTGAAGACATGCGACCTGAAGTCCCTGGCGGGTTTCAACCGTGCGGATGAAGTTTGCCGCATCCAGCAGGCTTTCATGCGTTCCGGTATCAAGCCATGCATAACCGCGTTTGAGTTTTTCCACATGGAGCTCGCCGCGCCTGAGATATTCATTATTCACACTGGTGATTTCGAGTTCTCCGCGTGCGGAGGGCCTGATGTTCTTTGCGATTTCCACAACGGCATTGTCATAGAAATAGAGCCCCGTAACGGCGAAGTGCGACTTGGGTTTTGCCGGTTTCTCCTCAATGGAAATCGCTCTGCCGGTTTCATCGAATTCCACAACACCGAAACGTTCCGGATCGCTGACATAGTAGCCGAACACCGTCGCCCCTTTTTCGCGCGCGACCGCTTCCCGCATCAGCCCGCTGAGATTGGCTCCGTAGAAAATATTGTCTCCGAGAACGAGTGCGACAGAGTCTCCGCCGATGAACTTTTCCCCGATCAGGAACGCCTGCGCGAGACCGTCCGGCGACGGCTGAACCTCGTAGGAAAGGCGGATGCCGAAGCGGGAGCCGTCCCCAAGCAGGCGTATGAACCCAGCCTGATCCTCCGGCGTGGTGATGACGAGGATCTCGTTGATGCCCGCCAGCATCAGAACCGAGAGCGGATAGTAAATCATCGGTTTGTCATAAACTGCGAGAAGCTGTTTTGACACACCCTGCGTGATCGGGTGCAGTCTGGTTCCCGCGCCCCCTGCCAGTACAATGCCTTTCATTTTGCGCCTCCGGTTCCGAGCCGTTCGCGGTTGTAGGTGCCGTCCTGAACGTTTTTGCACCACGTGAAACGGTGCTCAAGATACCATTGAACGGTTTTGCGGATTCCGCTTTCAAATGTCTCCTGCGGTTTCCATCCGAGTTCGCGCCCGATTTTATCCGCGTCGATGGCATAGCGCAGATCATGCCCCGGACGGTCGGTCACGAATGTGATCTGTTCCGCATAGGATTTCCCGTCGGCGCGCGGCTGGAGCTCGTCAAGAATCTCGCAGATTTTGCGCACGACTTCGATATTCTTCTTCTCGTTGTGCCCGCCGATATTGTAAGTTTCGCCCGGAATGCCGGCTGTCGCCACCAGATAAAGCGCCCGCGCGTGGTCCTCCACGTAGAGCCAGTCGCGGATCTGCGCCCCTGTTCCATATACCGGAAGCGGTTTTCCGTCGAGCGCGTTGAGAATCACCAGCGGAATCAGTTTTTCCGGGAAATGATAAGGCCCATAGTTGTTGGAGCAGTTGGTAACGAGAGTCGGAAGCTTGAACGTGCGCTTCCACGCGCGGACAAGATGATCGCTTGCGGCTTTGCTTGCGGAATACGGCGAGGAGGGTGCGTAAGGCGTGGTTTCGCGGAAGAAATCCCCGGGACCTTCCAGATCGCCGTAAACTTCATCTGTGGAGATATGGTGAAAACGGAATTTCTTTTTTGCGTCTTCGCCGAGCATATTGAAATATTTCCTTGCGGCTTCCAGCAGTGTATAGGTTCCGACGATATTGGTCTGAATGAATTCTCCGGGACCGTCGATGGAACGGTCCACATGGGATTCCGCGGCGAGGTGCATGACGATATCAGGCTGAAAATCTGCAAAGATCCGGTCCATTGCCGCCTTGTCGCAGATGTCCGCCTTCTCGAAACGGCAGCGCGGATCGCCGGAAACGCTTTCAAGGGATTCCAGATTTCCGGCATATGTCAGTTTGTCGATGATGCAGACCTGATCCCGAGTATTACGGATGATATGCCTTACGACAGCCGAACCTATGAATCCGGCTCCTCCCGTTACAATAATTTTATCAGCCAAAACGATACCCTCAATAATTTTTAGATATTATACAGATATGTGTTTAATATAAGGCAGCTTGAATGGATGTCAACTGTTTTGAATCAAAAGCCGCTGTTTTTTGCGAAAATCATATGCCTGCTTAAAGTCCGGAACCGGAATAAGGAGGGAATAAAAAAATGCAAAAGGGGGAAATCCCCGCCCTTTGCATTCCTGTAGCCGTAAATTCCCGGTGTTACACGGTCTGTGCAGCCGCCGGAGGCGTTGCCGCAGGACGTGTCTGAAGTTCGGCGTCAATAAAGAGGAGCGCCTTTTCATCGGAACCGGCTCTTTCAAGCTTGTCGATGATCGTCTGGACGGAACGTTCCTCCTGAACCTGCTCCGTGACGAAGAAGTTCAGGAATGCCATGGTGGCATATCCTCCGGATTTAATGGAGAGCTCCACGAGCTTGTTGATCCTTGCTGTGACGAGTTTCTCATGCTTGAGCGCTTCCTTGAATGCGTCAAGCGGAGTTTTTACTTTGCCCAGTTCCGGTTTCTTGATTGTGTCAAGGACGATGTCTTCGCTCTGGTCATTGAGGTAATTGTAGAAAATTCCAGCGTGAATGATCTCCTCGTCCACCTGAATTCTCATCCAGTGCGCGGCTCCCGGCAGTTTCATTTTCTCAAGACAGGCGGCGAGCCCGAGATAGATGTAGCTGGAATAGAGTTCGAACACCATCTGGTCGTTCAGTGCGCTTGCAAGTTCTTTCTTCATAACAAACCCCCTTGTTGTTTTATGTTTGGAAGATGAGGTTAATCTAGCATAAAACAGAATTTTTGCAAGAACCTTTGCCGAAAACACGGGGTTCCCAGCAGAAATCGTCAGACTTTGAGCGGTTTTGCGGCAGAGCGCATCCTGCGCTGGAAAGCGGGAGGATTTTTTTTGAGGAGTTCTTGCGTTCATGGATTTTTCCTGCATTGTCCTGTGAAAAGTTTGTCCTTTTTTCTTTCCCTGCCTTGAATTTTTGGAAAAGAAGGTTTTTTTACCATACTTGGGAATAATTTTTAATTTTCAGCGCTTCGGGTGGAGGTGCTGAAGACATCAGGGTTGGAATAGTCAATGAAGTTGAAAACTTTTTTTGCTCGTTCCGCGGAGGCATTGATCGGTATTGCCGTTCTCGCGGGATCTATCATTTTTTATGTGAACCAGGGAACCGGGCGCAGCATCAATGCAGTCAAGCGCGCAGCCGCGACTCCGAGCGTTCAGATTGAAAAGACCGGCGAGGTCGATATCCGCAACACGATCGAGGGCATCGGAACGGGGCTTGCGAAGGAGTCGGTGGACATCACCGCCAACGCCACCGAGAAAGTGGTCGGTATTTTTTTAAAGGACGGTCAGTATGTCGAGGGCGGAAAACTGCTGGTCCAGTTGAATGACGATCAGTATCAGGCTCAGCTTGAGGACGCGAAAATCAACCTTGCCGAACAGGAACGCGAACTTCGCCGCCTGACGCCGCTGTATAATGCCCGCATCACTTCGCAAAAGGATTTCGAGGCGGCGCGGACCGCCGTGGCTCGTGCGAGGACGACAATCGGCATTGTGGAATATGCGATCCGCAACCGCCAGGTCATTGCTCCGTTTTCCGGCAAACTTGCCATGCGCATGGTCAGCTTGGGGGACCTTGTTTCACCCGGGACCCTCGTGACTTCCATTGATGACATCAGCGAGATCAAGATCGACTTCCGGGTTTCGGAAAAATATTATCCGATGGTCAAGGTCGGGCAGAAGGTCGGCGTAACGAGCGTGGCTTACCCCGATACCGTTTTCAGCGGCACGATCAGCGCGATTTCCCCCCGGATCGACCCCGTGACCCGGACTGCCGACGTGCGGGCGATCGTGAAGAATGACGACCGGAAGCTGGCTCCCGGAATGCTGTTTGTTGTAAAACTCGAGCTCGGAACCCGCAGCGCGGTGATGATTCCCGAAAAGGCGGTGATGAGCCTCGGAGAAGTGCAGTACATCTTCATTTACAACAAGGACAAACAGAATGTATCGCGCCGCGTTGTACGCCTCGGCAGGCGGGAGGGCGGCAGGGTCGAAGTGACCGGGGGGCTGAAAGCCGGTGAGGTGATCGTCACGGATGGAGTCCTGAAGCTGGCGGATCGCTCGCCGGTCATACTCAGGAAGGAAACGGCGCAATGACGATCTGTTCTTTTTCCGTCGTCCGCCCGGTGGCGACCATCGTGCTGATGCTGATCCTGATTGTCTTCGGATTGATCGGGCTGCGCAACATGCCGGTGCGCGAATATCCGGATATTGATGTGCCGACGATTTCCATTTCCACGGAGTATGACGGCGCCTCTGCAAGTGTCGTGGAGACGAAGATCACGGAGATTATCGAAGGCACCGTGGCGGGGATCGAAGGGCTTGACTCCATCGAATCCACCAGTCAGGACGGGCGGTCCAGAGTGACGCTCGAATTTTCCGTGAACCGTGATATCGACGCCGCCGCAAACGATGTGCGGGACCGCGTCAGCCGCATTCTGAGCAAGCTGCCGGACGAAGCGGATTCTCCCGTTGTCGCCAAATATGATTCTTCCGGGTCGCCCGTCATGATCATTGCCCTGACCAGCACCGGCATGACCCGCATGGAACTGACCGATTATGCCGACCGTTATCTGATCGACCGTTTTTCCGTGATCGAGGGCGTGGCGGACGCCAGCATTCTCGGCGGGCAGGAGCAGTCCATGCGCATCTGGCTGAACCGGACCGCCATGGCGGCGCGCGGGATCACCGTTGCCGACATCGAAAAGACTTTGCTTTCCGAGAATGTGGAAAATCCCGGCGGGCGGATCGAGTCTTCCGAGCGCGAATTCGTCGTGAGGTTGAAACGCCAGTATTACACCGCGGAGGATTTCCGGAACATGGTGCTCAGGCGCAATGGCGACGGCGATTATATCCGGCTCGGAGATGTGGCGTCGGTCGCCGTGGATTCCCGCAACCAGCGCCAGCTCTTCACCGCGAACAAGCAGCCGATGATCGGTATCGGCATCTACAAGCAGTCTACGGCGAATACGTTGACCGTTTCCTCCGGCGCCCGTGCTTTGATCAAGGAACTGGAGAAGAATCTGCCGGAGGGGATGGGAATGCGCGTCCTGCGCGACGAGTCCCGGTTCATCAATGCTTCGATTGCCGAAGTGGAAGACTCTCTGATCGTGTCGGCGATTCTCGTGCTGCTGATCATCTTCCTGTTTCTCGGCAGTCTCCGCGCCTCCGTGATTCCCGCGCTTACGGTGCCGATTTCCCTGATCGCTTCGTTTATTGTCATGAACATGCTCGGATACAGCGTGAATCTGCTGACTCTGCTGGCTCTTGTCCTGGCGATCGGGATGGTGGTGGATGA
>DXVA01000107.1:0-1211 GCA_019408975.1 Lentisphaeria bacterium
ATCTCGCAATCTCGCTATCTCGCTATCTCGCTATCTCGCTATCTCGCAACCTCGCTATCTCGCTATCTCGCTATCTCACCACGGCGTATAGCGGGAGGTTTCCAGCATCCGCGCGGCAATGACATCTCCGTTCTGTGCTGCTTTGACAAGCCACTCCTGCGCTTTCACGAGGTTTTTGTCGACTCCTGTCCCTTCGGCATAACAAACCGCCACCCGGCGCTGAGCCGCGGGATCCTGCCTCTGCGCCGCCTGCATGAACCAGTAAAACGCCGCATATAAGTCCTTGTTCAGTCCGTTTCCCTCGGCAAACATTGTCGCAAGATTGTACTGCGCGCGCGGATATCCCAATCGCGCCGCCTCGAAGAAATATTGCGCGGCAAGCGGTTTATCCGCCTTCTGCCCGATTCCTTCAAAATAGATCAGCCCGAGTTTGAAAAGAGCCTGCACGCAACGCTGGTCCGCCGATTTCTGATACCACGGCATCGCCTCTTTCATGGCTTCCGCAGACGGTTTGCCGCCGGAAAGCGATTCCGCATATTTGAACTGTCCCATCGGATGCCCCAGCAGAGCCGCTTCCTTATAAAGCTGCGCCGCCTTTTGCTTATCGCTTTCGACGATTCGCCCGTATTCATAAAGAAATCCCAGTTTCGCTTTCGCTTCGGCATCCCCAAGCTGTGCTGCGCGGGAAAGCAGCTGAATCATCCGGTCCGGATCGCTGGCGCAGCCGAAGCCGCCGTAGTAACAATCAGCAAGCATACGCAGTGCGGAGGGATCATATTTTCTGCGGGCAGTCACTTTTGAGAGAATCGAGAATGCGCGCGCTTTTTCGGAAAGCGGGGAATCGCGCCGCAGGAGATAAGCCGCAAGATCCAGTTCCGCCGCCTCGAATTCCTGTGCGGTCAACTGCTCCAGAATCTCAAGCGCACCTGCCTGCGACGGCCGCAGAAGAACCTTGCCGTCCTTGCTGTAAATCCCCGTTGCCAGCAGACGCGAACAACTGTAAAGGGCAGGCTTGAATTTCCGCTCCGCCGCCTTGCGATACCACTGATAGGCGGCAAAAAGGTCTTTTTCCGTCCCGCGCCCCGCCTCCAGGCAATGCGCATAATTGAATTGCGCCTCCGGAATGCCTCCTTCGGCGGCTTTGCGGAACCAATGCGCCGCAAGCGTGAAATTCTGTTTGCGGTTCTCGCCGTAAAAATATTCGTTTCCAA
>DXVA01000107.1:1221-2994 GCA_019408975.1 Lentisphaeria bacterium
AAACAGGACTCCAGATTCCCGTTCTGCGCTTCGGCACGCAATTTGTCCTCCGGCTCCTCCTGAGCGCAAACCGGCGCGAGAAAAAGCGCCGTCAAGAAAATAAAAGCATAGTTGATTTTCATAAATGTTCCTTATGACGCCCCGCACACTCCGGTAATAAAACAGATGCAGCCTGCCGTCTCCGGCGGGAAAATTCACATTCGATCATGATTCTTTTGATAATATAACCTCCAAACATCATGAATGCCAGCCTGGACGGGATTTTCCGTTGAATCCTACATTTTTTTCATGCTTTTTTCTTAAAAGTTACAAAAATGTATAGATATCATTCTCTTTTGAATTACCAGGTTTTATGCTGCAACATGTTTATTTTCAATGCATTGCAGCATAAAATAAAAAAGTTGGCATGTGTTTTGCTTTAACCGGAAGCATAAAATTCAGGACCTGATGAAACGCTACAAGAAGAAAAAGGAGGAGGTTATACATGAAACTGATCATCGCCTACATCAAGCCGGAAAGGCTGAATGCCGTGAAGCAGGAACTTTATGCAAGGGAAATCTTCAAGATTTCCGTTACAAACGCACTCGGATGCGGACAGCAGAAGGGCTACGTCTCCAGTTACCGTGGTTCGGAAGTGGAAGTGAATCTTCATAAGAAAGTGCGCCTGGCAATCGGCGTGAACGATGAATTTATAGAAAAGACCGTGGAAGGCATCATCGCCGGAGCGCGAACCGGATATATCGGGGACGGCAAGATCTTCGTTCTCCCGATGGAGGAATGCATCCAGATCAGAACCGGAGAACGGGGCAGAGACGCCATCGGATGAAACTCAAAGGAGAGCGGAAAGTGAAGAAGTGAAAACTCAACCACACCTCCCGTCTCCGGCAACTCTCAACTCTTAACTCTTAACTCTTAACTGTATTTGAGGTTTGTATGAATATGAAGAAATTCCTGCCGTGCGCGGTTCTGCTGTGCGCACTGGCTCCCGTGGAAGGGACGGAGGAAACAGCGGTAAAGACGGCGGAAAACGCCCTGTTCACAGTAAACAATCTCTGGATCATGATCGCGGCAATGCTGGTGTTCATCATGAATCTGGGATTCGCCACGGTGGAATCCGGGCTGGCACGGGCGAAAAACTGCACGAATATCCTGTTCAAGAATCTGATGGTTCCCGCAATCGGGATACTGACATTCGCCGTCTGCGGATTCGGGCTGATGTATCCGGAAGGGCACTGGGGCGTCACCGGGCTGTTCGGTTTCAAGGCGTTCGGGCTGTCGGCTCCGGGCGGCTCCCCGGAGGCATTCAACGGCGCATTCACCTACTGGACCATGTTCTTTTTCCAGAGCATGTTCGCCGCGACTGCCGCGACAATCGTTTCCGGCGCCGTTGCGGAACGGATCAAGTTGAATGCATTCCTGATCTTCACCCTGGTCTATGTGGCGGTAGTCTACCCAGTGATCGGCTCATGGGGCTGGGGCGGCGGATTCCTCGATAAAATGAAGTTCCACGACTTCGCCGGTTCGACTTTCGTCCACAGTGTCGGAGGCTGGGGAGCCCTCGCCGGAGTAATTCTGCTCGGACCGCGCATCGGCAAGTTCGTGAATGGACACAGTATGCCCATCATGGGGCACAGCATGCCGCTAGCGACGATCGGCGTGTTCATGCTCTGGTTCGGCTGGTTCGGGTTCAACGGCGGCTCCGTCCTGAACGCCGATCCGACTATGGTCTCCTATGTGCTGGTCACAACGACGCTCGGCGCCGCCGCCGGAATC
>DXVA01000107.1:3004-12658 GCA_019408975.1 Lentisphaeria bacterium
CCTCTCCATGACATTGAACGGGTGTCTCGCCGGACTCGTCGGCATCACCGCGGGAGCGGATTGCGTCAGCATCTCCTCCTCCGTCATCATCGGCGCCGTTGCCGGAGTGATCGTGGTTCCTGCGGTGCTCTTCTTCGACAAGCTCAAACTCGATGATCCGGTAGGAGCGCTTTCTGTCCATCTCTGCGGCGGAATCTGGGGAACACTGGCGGTCGGGATCTTCTCGACCAATCCGGATTACACCTTCCTGACGCAGTTGACCGGCGTCGCCTGCGCCGCGGTTTCGTTTCCCTGCGCACTGGCAATCTTCTATGTTCTGAAAAAGACAATCGGCATCCGGGTCTCCGAAGACGAAGAACTGCGCGGACTCGACCTCGGAGAACACGGCATGGAGGCATATGCCGGATTCCAGATTTTCAGCAACCAATAAAATAATTGAGGCAGAAAACCTCACTCCTCTCCCTCGCCGCTTCGCACGGTGCGGTCCGGCGGGGGAGCCTTTCAAAAAGCTCTCTCTCCCGCTCCTCCGGGTTTCTCTCTCTCAGCCCGGGGGAGCTCTTTTATTAAAAAAAATTGGGTTAATAATGCGATTTGCATCGCAAAAATGCTTCGTGCAGGACTTTCAGTCCTGCTTCGGTCCAGCGGAATAAGCTGGTCGCCGCAGGCGAAATCCCCGCGTACTCTGCACCGGGGGTGTTCATTCAAAAGGCAGCCAGTAAATCTGCCGGACTCAATTCCGCTGAAGCGCGCGTGCCAGAGGACAGCGCAGCGTATCGACCTCACCGCCGGAACGATATTGTGCGAGAAGCTGGCGCGAGCGTTCCGCCAGCCGACGGCGCACCTCACGGCGCTCTCTTCTGACCCGCGCAATCGACATCCGGTCATAGGCGGTCGTCTGGTGGCGCATCCATGCAATGACCGCCGCCTCGACACGCTGTTCCAGAGGAATCAGCTGCGTCCGCGCGACAGTGCCGCTTCCGACCGGGACCGCATGAGCCGTCACTGCATCTGCAAACTTCTCCGCAAAAGCGGACCACTTTTCATCAAACGCCAGGAACTTCAAAACGGCTTCCCGGAACTCTTTTTCATACTCCGCCTGTTTCCGCTCCCGCATCCGTCTTGAAGCATCCTGTTTTTTCTGCCAGGCGGGATCGGAACGCTCTTTCTCCAGTTCCGCCCGGACTTGATCCGCGATCTTTTCGGGCACCCACAACCCGATGGCTTCCATACGGTTCCGCCGCATGTGAACTAAAACCCGGTATTCTCCTGCGGCTTTGAGGCGGCGCGTCAATCCGGCGTCCCCGCTGGGTATCTGAACCCATCCTTCCGGCAGAGAGACGCGCTGTCCGTCATGAATAAATACGTCTTTTCCCGGAGACATCCAGACTAAAAATTCCTCTTTCTTCATTCCCTGGCTCCCATCATAAAACAGAGTTGGATTTTATGAAAGTAATATATCCCCCCGTCGGCAGAAATCCATATTCTGAAAACAGAAATGCCTGCCGTGAATGAAGAAAGAAATCCCGGCAGGCATCACAAATTCAGAATTCGAGAAAACTACTGCTTCAACAGAAATTCGGGAGCGAATGACACCAGCGGCAGAAGCGGAGCGCCGACCCGGAATTTGAAATCTTCTCTGCCGTAAGGAAATTTCAGGCACCATACTTCGGCGGACTCTGTTTTCTCACGCTTATGATGCAGACGTTTCATTCCCTCAAGCATCTTCACCTCCGCCACAATTTTCCCATCGGGGGAGACCAGCTGCGCACTGACCGGCTCCCTCAACGTTCCGGCGACATCGATGTTGAGCTCCTTCACGCCGGACGGAACATAAAAGTAAAACAGATGGTTGCGCCCGCCGAACATCCCGACCCAGTCATCCGCCCGGACAGCCTGTCCGGGATATGGAGAATTCACCGTTACGGCATCTCCCTTTGTATTGATTTCAAAGGAAAACAGATTGCGTCTGTTCGTTTTCAACAGATAGGTTTTCTCCGGTTCCGTAATGGAGAAACGCCCGAGATCAGTACCGGCGGCATCCCGGAGACGCACCTCAAGATTCAACGGGAATTTCGTAACTTTCGCCACATTGAAGCGAATCGGATACACACCGGCAGCCGGACAGTATTGCAGAAATCTGAAACGCCCCCGGAAACGGCTTCTGTTATTCTTTTCCGCCTTGACGGCAGAAGCGTCAGCAGGATGCAGTTTCTTGAGATCGACCGGCATAACGGAGAAGTTGCGCAGTTCCGGTCTGGGCGGATGGGCGGCGGCAAACTTCGCAAGGTCAAAAGCCGCAATCCGCCCGTTCCCGTCCTGCAAAGACAGGCTGCCTGTGAATTCCCTGATTCCGACTCCCGTCATTCCATGAAAAACCATAGGGGTATGTTTCCCCGGTCTGAGGCGCACGTTTTCAAATCGGATTCCGCCGATATCCCTCTGCACGCCGGAGTTGTTCAGCGAAACGGCGGACTGCCTGCCGTTCCGGTTGTCAAGAACAGTATTGCGGATCGCAAGCTGCATTCCGGCATCCTGCTGGTTCGAAATGACAAGCGCTCCCCCCTGATTATTCCCGACCTCGCAGTTTTCGATGAGAACCCTTCCCTTTACCGGCGTAGTGGAGCTCATATAAAGCGCAATTCCATCCGAAGCGTTGCCGTAGCTGCGGCAGTTCCGGAACGTAATCGAAACCGGCTTGGAGTCCGCATTCAGCGCCGCAAGGTGAAGAAGGATTCCCGAGGCGGCATTGCCGCTGAATTCGCAGTTTTCAAATACATTATTGATGACATGGTCACGATTCGTATTAGGCTCAATGTCAACCCCGCACTGCGGAGGAGTGCCGCGGGTATTTCTGAACCTGGAATTCTTTACCAGCAGGTTTTCCGCACTGATGATGCTGATCCCCTGCCGGTGATGGTCATCGCAGGTCACATTGTCAATGATTACGTTGCGGCACCCTCCCTGTCCGGCGCCGGTGCTGACGTAAATGCCGTCGCCGCCGCTCGCTTTCAGAACAAGCCCGGAAATCACGACATCACTTGCCCCGCGGAGGCTGATCAGATGCCGCCACTCCGACCACCGGTAACGCGCAGTATCCTGATAGTCCTTTTTGTTCATCATCAGGACCGCATTCTTTTCTCCGCGCAGAGTCACCCCGCTTACATCCTTTGCGGTAAACAGGCTCTCTCCCTGTTTTTTGAACGCCCCGGGCAGCGCCCGCACCACAACCCCTTCCGCAAAAACAATTTCCTGCCCCGAACGCAATTGAATGGGTCCGACCAGCCATTCCCTGCCGGTATTATCCACAATCAGTTTTTCGACGCCGGAATCTATCGCTTTCTGAAGGCAATCCGTGGCATCGTTCTCGGAAAAACCGAAAGAACTGGCTTTAACCGGTTCTGCTGAAAATACGGCACAGGAACATGCCGCCAGAAACAATGTCGTCATTTTCTTCATCAGGAATTCTCCATTCTGTTATCTTATTTTGCAAACCAGGCAACTTTCTGCCCTGCGTAATAGTCGCTGCTGAGGTGCGAAAGACGGTTGTTCCGGGAATAGGACGCTCTGTAAGCGGAAACATTTCCCGCAACATGAAGCATGTTGACCGTTCCCCTGTGCCAGTCCCACGGCACAGCGCCAGCCTCGGAGGCATTGAAGCTGAGCGGAAACAACTGGACAGCGGCAAGTTCATAACTGTTATTTGCACTATCGCAGACATACCATTTCACCGAAGGATTCTTAACGTCTCTGAAACGAGCCCAGTTTTTGGCGGCGGAGCTTGACGCGCCGGGATTGTTATACAAAACTCCGCGATTGATTGCATAACTGCTGCTGCCCCAGTGAAGATAACTCCTCAAAGACTTTTTCAAAGGCATCGCCGCACAGAAAAAAGTTTTTGCCGTGCCAGTCACTTCGGTATCGCCTTTCTTATGGTAGAATTTAATGTATCCAAGAGCGTTGGCAACCCAGAAAAAAGCATTTTTGGATAAATTGTTCCCCCCGGAAACAATACTGTCATCCGGAAGTGGAGAGCCTGCCTCACTCAAGGAGTACGGAACGACATATTCGTTATAGTCATTTCCGTAAAATTGCGTAAATGTTCCGATAGTTTTCAGATTGCTGATGCAGGAAACCGCATTGGCTTTCATCCGCGCCTTATTCAACGCCGGCAGCAGCATGGCGGCAAGAATCGCGATGATCGCAATAACGATCAAGAGTTCGATCAATGTGAAATGATTTTTTCCCATCCTTTTATTTCTCCTCCATTTATTTTGATGATTCATATTTTTCCTCCTGTGAAACAGAATCAATTTCATGAATCCGGTTCGTACCGGGGATATATTCCCGAATATGCGCGGTCGTTTCCAGAACCATCCGGCACGGCTCGTTTTTCAACGCCTTTTCCACAAAGAGAGGCGCATGATGTTCCCAGTCATGATCCGCGGACGATACCGGATAAGGAGCATTGCGGATCGCGGAATCATTGTTATAACCCGCCACCCAGACATCCCGTCCGATCTGTCTGCCGCTTTGCATCAGATATGCGATCCCGCCTAATGCAAAACCGTCGTTCTCATAAAAAAATCCACGCAGACGCGGATTCATGCCGCACGCTTTCTCCGTCGCGGCATACCCCTCGCGGAAAGCAAAGTCCGGGTAATTGCCCCGGCACTCCTTGTAACTCACGCAGCAACAGGTATGACGGTTCAAAATCTCCTCACGCGACAGATGGCTGAAAAACTCTTCCAATGCCGCAAAACGTCCCCCCGGAGGATTGGAACAGGGGAAAAAGCAGAAGTCTTCCCCTGCCCTGTCGTAAAGATAGCGGACGATACGCCGTGAGGCTGACAGGTCGCTCATGAAAATATGATTGCTGAAATCACGGCTCGTGCTGATCAGATAACCGCCCTGCCCCTCAATCTCCCGTTCCAGCTCCTTATGCCCGACCGGAGCACCCACGGCGACAAAGCATTCGACTCCGCGCGCCAGCAGGTCCCGCACCTTGTTCAGGTTCTCCTGCGCATCATATACGAAAGTATTGAAGTAAGAGGCATAACCGTGACGATCAAAACAGGACATCAGCTCAATCACGAGCTTCGACACATGTTCTTCCGAGCGCATGTGTTCCATCGAAGCCATGATCGCCACCGTCATAGTCTTCTGCCCGCGCATCAGGCGATAACCGTAATTCGTCTGGTATCCAAGCTTCCGTGCGGTCTCCCGAACTTTTGAGCGGGTCTGTTCCGAGCTGTAATCCCTGGGGCTGTTCTTCAAGATCTGCGACACCGTGGACACGGAAACTCCGCACTCCTGTGCAATATCTTTCAGCGAACATGGACGGCTCATCTTCTGTTTTCCCTGATTTCATTTATTTTAACGATACGTAATCATTCCGTATATCTAAATTATAAATGATTTCGAGAAAAAAACAAGGGGGGAAAGAGAAAAAAATCAGAAAAATTATTCTTTTGGGGTTCCTTCAAATCGGCTTTGAGACGGAAGAATACATGATCATTCTTCTTGAGTCAAGAAGCTGCACCATACGATTGGGGATTTCGTCATCGGTTTGGCTTTCCGGTCCTTTCCCGGAGTTCGGACAAGTTTTCCGGGTCCAATTTCAGTTTCCGCTCTTGCCTATTGCCCGGATTCAATGTATAATACGCATTTACAGAAAGTGAAGAAGTTTATGGAAGAAAATCTGAATCAGCGCCGCATCCGCACAGCATTCATCAGCTCAATGGGCGTCATCGCGTTTTTTCTGGGATTCGCTCCGGTGATTCTGGGATATGCGGCGAAGTCGCTCTACCAGCTGCCCATGTGGCTCCAGCTTCTCATCCTGACTTTTCCGCTTCAGATCGCCTATCTCTGCGCAGTCATCATCCCGGCAAAGAAAATTCAGCCGGCGATTCCTCTCCGGGAACAGCTGGATCTTGCCCTGCCCCGGAACAGGTTCAAGACCTTCGGACTGATCACAGGAGGCGTCGTGCTTCTGTATCCCTGTCTTTCCGTGGTGACTCTGCTCAACAAAAAACTTCTGGAGTTTCTTCACATCAGAGCCGCGACGCAGGAACTGGTCACGCTCATAGGGAGTGCGGACCTGTCCTCGGTCCTCGTCATTCTGTTCGCCGCTGTCCTGCTGGCTCCGCTCGGTGAGGAGCTCGTGTTCCGCCATGCGATCTATCAACAGTTCGCGCGCATCTCCCGTCCTGCGGGCGCCGCCTGCGTCAGCGCGCTTCTGTTCGCCCTGAGTCATTTCAACGCCCTGACGTTCCCTGCTCTTTTTCTTCTGGCGCTTTACCTCCAGTTCGTCTATGTCAGGACAAAATCTCTGACCTGCGCCATTTACGCTCATATTCTGTATAACGCAGTCTCGGTGATTCTTCTGCTGCTCCTGCGGTTCGGCATCCTGTAATCACTCGGAACGCGCATCCTGGAAAAAGAGTTCCACGCGACGTGTCCGCGGACCGTCGAACTCGCAGAAATACACCCCCTGCCAGACTCCGAGGCGAAGCCGTCCGTTCACGACGGGCAGAGTCAGGCTCACGCCCGTCAGGGAAGATTTCAGATGCGCCGCACTGTTGCCCTCCCCGTGCAGATAATAGCTCTCACGATACGGAATCAGAACATCCAGTTTGGCAAGAAGATCGTGTTTCACGTCAGGATCGGCATTTTCATTCACCGTCAGCCCCGCAGTCGTATGCGGACAATGAACCAGGCAGATTCCGCATTTCAGATTCTGCGGAATCGCGCGGTTGATCTGCGAGGTAATGTCGATCAGTTCATTCCGTTTTCCGGTGGTAATAGTCAATTCCATAAAAAATCCTCGCCAGTTATCCCTTTTCCATATATTTTATTCGAAACAGAAGTAAAAAAATACCCTCACGGCATGATGTCGATGAGGGTATTTTCCGTTATTATTCCGCCCTGTTATTTCTTTTTGTCCGCAATCGCCGCCTGCGCGGCGGCAAGACGCGCGATCGGCACGCGGAACGGACTGCATGAAACATAATTCAGCCCGACCGCATGGCAGAACGCCACGGATTTCGGTTCGCCACCCTGTTCACCGCAGATACCCGCTTTCAGGTTCTTACGGGTGGAGCGCCCGCCGTTCACGGCACACTTGATCAGGGAACCGACGCCGTCCACGTCAATGGTCTGGAAAGGATCGCTTGCAAGAATCTTCCTGTCCAGATAATCGCCGAGGAAAGAGCCGATATCGTCGCGACTGAAACCGAACGTCATCTGGGTCAGGTCGTTGGTTCCGAAAGAGAAGAACTCCGCCTCCTCCGCCATTCTGTCGGCAAGCAGGGCGGCGCGCGGGATCTCGATCATGGTTCCGACCATGTATTCGAGCTCTTTCATTTTGAATTTCTTCCTGACTTCCTCGGCGACTCTCTCCACAATCGCTTTCTGATTCCTGAGTTCGTTCGGATCGCAGGTCACGGGGATCATGATCTCCGGCTTGCATTTTTTCTTCGCCTTGATGAGCTCGGCGGCGCTTTCGAGAATCGCGCGAACCTGCATCTCGGTCACTTCCGGATAGGTTACGCCGAGACGGACGCCGCGATGCCCCATCATCGGATTGCTCTCCTTGAGGGAGTCGGCGCGCTTTTTGAACTCGTCATGAGAAATCTTCAACGCTTTGGAAATTTCAAGCTGCTGCTCACGGCTGTGCGGAATGAACTCATGCAGCGGCGGGTCCAGCAGACGGACCGTCACAGGGAGCCCGTTCATGGATTCCAAAGTCGCCTTGATGTCCTTCTTGACAAAGGGGAACAGCTCGTCCACGGCTTTCCGACGTTCCGCCTGACTGCCGCTGAGAATCATTTTGCGCAGGGCGAACAACGGTTTTTCCGCGCCTTTTCCATAGAACATATGCTCGGTGCGGAAAAGCCCGATGCCCTCGGCTCCGAATTCGCGGGCGCGCTGTGCATCCGCAGGAGTGTCGGCATTCGCGCGGACGCCGAGCTTGCGGAAAGAGTCCGCGATCTTCATGAACTTCTGAAAGCGGGGATTCTCACTGGAATCCATTGTCTTTACCTCGCCCGCATAGGCATAGCCTCTGGTTCCGTTGAGGCTGATGACGTCGCCTTCCTTGAAGGTATATTTCCCGGCTTTGAAAATGCCTTTGGCTTCGTCGATCTTCATATCGCCGGCGCCGACAATGCAGCATTTGCCCCATCCGCGGCAGACAAGAGCCGCATGGCTGGTCATGCCGCCGCGCGCGGTCAGAATACCGTCCGCGGCACGCATCCCTTCGACATCCTCCGGATTCGTCTCCTCACGGACGAGGATCGATTTGATTCCCTTCGCCGCAAGCTCAACCGCTTTTTCGGAGGTGAACACGATTCTGCCGACCGCGCCGCCGGGGCCGGCGGGAAGCCCTTTGGTAATGATCTCGGCTTTCTTCTCCGCCTTGGGATCAAGGATCGGGTGAAGAAGCTCGTCAAGCTGGTTCGGGGAAATTCTGGTTACGGCAGTCGCCTTGTCGATGAGCTTTTCCTCCAGCATGTCCATCGCCATATTGAGCGCGGCGGTTCCGGTTCTCTTGCCAACGCGGCACTGGAGCATGTAAAGAACGCCTTCCTGAATCGTGAATTCGATATCCAGCATGTCTTTGTAATGCTTTTCGAGTTTCGCGCGGATTCCGGCAAGTTCCTTGTAGGTCTTCGGCAGGAGTTCCTGCATGGACTTGAGCTTTTTGTTCTGCTCGTTCTTGGTGTCGTCGTTCAACGGGTTCGGAGTGCGGGTTCCGGCGACGACATCCTCGCCCTGCGCATTTACAAGCCATTCGCCGTAGAACTTGTTGTCTCCGGTGGCAGGGTCGCGGGTAAACGCAACACCGGTCGCGGAATTGTCGCCCATGTTTCCGAACACCATGCTCTGGACATTGACTGCGGTTCCCCACTCGTCCGGAATGCCCTCGATACGGCGGTAGGATACGGCTTTCTTTCCGTTCCAGCTTTTGAAGACCGCGCCGATTCCGCCCCAGAGCTGTTTCTCGGCATCATCGGGGAACTCCGCCTTAAGCACTTTCCTGATCGTCTTCTTGAAATCTTCGCAAAGTTTTTTGAGATCGGCAACGGTCAGATCCGTGTCGGAAGCGTATTTTTTGGCTTTTTTGAGTTTTTCGAGCTGATCGTCAAGCTGTTTGCGGATTCCTTTGCCCTCGGCGGGTTCAATGCCTTCGGCTTTCTCCATCACGACGTCGGAATACATCATGATCAGGCGGCGGTAGGCGTCATAAACGAAACGCTCGTTCTTCGTCTTTTTGACAAGCCCCGGAATCGTTTTGGAGGAGAGCCCGACGTTGAGAACGGTCTCCATCATTCCCGGCATGGAGCTGCGTGCGCCGGAACGGCAGGAAACCAGAAGCGGATTCGCGGGATCGCCGAACTTCATACCCATGGCTTTCTCCACTTTCGCGAGCGCCTCTTTCACCTGTTTTTCAAGGCAGGAAGGATACTGCATACCGGACTTGAAGAAGTCAACGCAACATTCCGTCGTAATCGTAAAACCGGCGGGGACAGGAAGATTCAGTTTCGCCATTTCCGCAAGGTTCGCACCTTTGCCTCCGAGAAGTTCCTTCATGGACGCATTGCCGTCCGACATTCCCTTGCCGAAGAGATACACATACTTTTTTGCTGCCGCGGC
>DXVA01000108.1 GCA_019408975.1 Lentisphaeria bacterium
GTCCCCCAGCAGGGCATTTCCATCGGGGACTGCGCAAACGACAAGGCGGTTGCGCAGTCCCCGATGGAAATGCCCTGCTGGGGGACGACCGTGTAAAATGCCCTGCGCGCGAGATCGGGATTCCCGTCGTGCGACGCATATGCAAACGCGGCTTCCTTGAAGAACGGCAGGACACTGGTCTGTCCCCGCCGGTAAAGCTCCAGCAGTTCCGTGAGGCGATTTTCGGCTTCCGCCTCCTCCATGCCGTTCAGCAGAAGCGTACGCCGCTCTTTCTGATCCCATGCGAGTGAGCGTGCATTCACGCCCCTGCACGCGGAGAGCAGCAGATGGCGCAGATACCAGCGGACCGCATCGCCGCCGTTGAAAGCCGCATAACGGCAGTAGGAATGCGTGAGACCGTCCGGCGCGAGCGGAATCTCTCCCGTGAGTTCTGTTCGGTTCAGGTGGATTTTCAGCGGTACAGGTTCCGCCGATTGCAGATTCCGCTGCCAGGCTTCCGGCAGAAGACGGATTTTTTCCAACGCGGCATGAAATGTTTTTTTCCCGAGTGAACTGACCGGAAGACGGTTCGTCCTGCTCAGGATATGGTACTGCTCCTCCGGCGGAATGCCTGCCTGCGTCCACCTGCCGACATCCTGTCCGAGTTTGTAAGCTTCCAAACCTTCCAGTGCGAGCGGTTCATCGTCCTCCTGTTCCCCGGGGACGGCGGAGAGTTCCTCCCGGAGATACAGACCCGCCATGTTTTTCAGGTAGTATGCCTGCGGTGCGCAGAAGAAATCCTCCAGTTCGCGCAAGGTCAGGGCATCCGGCGGGGGCGGCGCTTCGCATGGTTTGAGACGGTTCAGGAGTCTCGGCGGTTCTTCGATTCCGCGGATTGCTTCCGCCAGCGCCTTTGCCGCTTTGAAATCGGATTCGGAAAAGGAATATTTTTCGGGATCTTTCCCATTGAAATAATCGAAATCGAATGCCTGAAGTTTGTGATCGGTTTCTATGAATGTCCGGTCGATTTCAAATGCGGAGAGCATACAGTCGATGAGTTCGCCCAGCGGTACTGCCGGAGGGAACTCATCGTCGCCGCGATTGTTCTTTCCCTGATAGAAAAAGAGAATCCGTTCCCGCGCGGCAAGAATGGATTCCAGAAACAGGTAACGGTCCTCCTGATTCGGGGAGCGGTCGAGGCGGCGCATCTCCTTGGTGACGAGGCTGAATCCGAGTGTGACGTCCCTGCGCGGGAACGCGCCGTCGTTCAGCCCGAGAATCGCCACGATTTTCATGGGAATGCTCCGCATCGGCACCAGCGAGCAGAAGGTGATTCTTCCCCGCAGGAACGGTTCGGAGGCGTTCAGCTCCCCGAAGCCGTTTTCGAGCAGGTGCAGGATCAGTTCCGGCGAAAGCATCTCCGATAGTTTCAGCTGATTTGCATAATTCTCGAATTTGAGAAGTGTATTGCGGATTGCGGCGAGTTCCAGATAGGAATCATTGTCATGGAGGAAAAACTCGTCGAGAATGCTGTTGAGCAGTTCGCACCACCCGGCAAGCGTCCGCTTTCCGCCGAACCGTTCCCGGAGGGAGAAAAGCGCCTGTGCAAACTGGACGAACGCTCCCAGAATTTCCGCGTCGCCGCCTTCCGCTGCATCCAGTGAAATGATTTCCTCGCGCCCCTGTTCCGTTTCCTCGCGGAGAACCGCATAGCCGAGCAGAAGACGGTCCAGCCCCTGTTCCCATGAATATTCCTCGAAACCAACGGAACAGAGTTCCCTGCGGTTTTCCGCGTTGATTCCCCAGCGGATTCCCGCCTGCGCTGTCCATTGGCGCAGACGGCTGAGGTCGGCGTTTTCAAGATTCCATTTGCGCCGGATCGCCGGATGTTCCAGCAGGTCGAATACGGCGGATGCCTCATACTTGCTTTTCCAGAGTTTGAGGAGAGAGAGAAACACCGCCGCTGTCCGGTTGCTGTTCCTGATGCTGCGGTCGGAGAACGCATAACAGTTCCTGAGCGCCCCCGTGCCGAAAACCGCATTGACATACGGTTCATACGCGGAGATGTCCGGCGCCATCACGATGATGTCGTGCGGCTGGATTGAACGGTCTTGAAGCAGAGCCATCAGCCGGTCGTGCAGGACCTCAATCTCGCGCAGCGGGCTGTGGCAGTTGTGGACAGTAACGGAACGGTCGTCCGGCGCCACCGGGAGAGGCGGTTCCGCAAAGTCATTTCTGATGCCGCGTCCCCGTGCCGTATTGTCCAGGATATCCTGCTGAAGCGCGGTCAGCATTGTATGGCTGTCTTCCCGGAACGGTTCAAAACAGGTTGTCTCTCCGGTGATATTCAGCTCCGGCAGCTCCATCATCAGACGGAAAAAATCGCGTCCCTGCGTGCCCATGGACGCGAGCAGGGGATTGCCGTCCATCAGCGATTCCCGCTCGACTCCCGTCTTCTTTGCGATCCTGCCCGCCTGCCGGCTGCTGAGAATTTCACTCCAGTACCCGGAACAGGGATTCAGGTAGAAGAAATGAACATCGCGGAACTCGGCGAGTTTGACGAAGAACTGGAGGAATACCGGCGCCATTGTGCTGATTCCGAAGACGGAGATCCGTTTCGGCGCGGCATCCTCCGGAATTGAGGTTAAGGTGAGAAAGTCGTTGAAGTAGCGGTCGATGCTTTTCCGGGTTCCCGCAAGTTCAAGGTAAAGGCGTTCCTGCCAGCCGTTTCCTCCGTTCCGCCGCCAGTTTTCAAGCATGTCGCCGTGGTAAATCTGGTATTGGTCGAAGAGCCCGGCGACTTTGACCGCCAGCTGGTATTTTTTCAGGTCCGGTTCTCCGGTGTCGCGCGAAAAATAACCGTTGAGTTCAGCAAATGCCTGCGGATGATCGGAGAATATGTGAAAAATACGCCACGCCATTACCTCTTTCGAGAGATACCGCAGCGATTCATGAAAATCGGAAAAGGTTTTTTCCAATACGGATTCGATGAATTTATTCAGAAACGGGAAGTTCAGGTTTGCAGCCAGCGGAGCCGATTTCGCAAGTTCCAGCTTGAGCCATGCCGCCATGCCCTGCGTCTGGATCACGACCGTTTCCGGCGTCAGCCATAACGTATCTTCCGCCTGCCGCGCATAGACCTGCTCCCGGAAAAGTTCCGCGAGTTTTTCCAGCTTGTTTCCTGTGTAAAGATAAAATCCCATTCCATCTCCCGTCGATTGATTCCGGACTGTATAATTAAACGGGCTTTCAGATAAAATCAAGCTCTTTCCCCTTTGTTTTCCTGAATTTATTTTCTTTCGGAACTGGCAATTCGGGCGCGGAGTGATACAATATGAAAAGATCAATTGAAAAACGGAATTTTGAGGCATATCATGGATCAGATTTTTTATATCGCGGCACGTTCGCAAGAGAGGAACGGAGGCATTTACGGTTACGGACAGGATGACGATCATTCCTGCGGGCAGGTATTTTTCACTCCGCTGAAAGGAGCTTCCTATCTGGCGTATTCCCCGAAACGGCGTTACCTGTATGCCGTATATAAAGAGGGAACCGTCAACAAGGTTGCGTCTTACGATCTTTCCGACGATTCGACTCTGGTCTTCATGAACAACGTGGAGACACATGGCGAATCAAGCTGCCACATCACAACCGATCCCGCGTGCCGCTATCTCTACTGCGCCAACTACACCAGCGGCAATCTGAACGAATTCAAACTGGCGAACGGCTCTTTCACCGGCGAGGGACGCATGATCACATATTCAGGCAAACTGGGCCCGAACCGGAGACGCCAGGAGCATACACACGCGCATTGTGTCCGCTTCACGCCGGATTGCAACTACCTGTGCCTGGTGGATCTCGGACTGGATGAAGTCCTGCTGTTCCGGTTCACTCCGGAAAAAGGGATTGAAAACACGCCCGCGTTCCGATACCGCGGAATTGCCGGATCGGGTCCGCGGCATATCCTTTTCGCGCCGGACGGCAGGCACGCATGGCTTGCGAACGAGGTGGACAACACGGTATCCGTTCTGGAGTATGCCGACGGGACCCTGACGCATGTCTCCACGCTGTCCACGCTTCCGGAAGGCTTGAAATTCGAGGGGGAGACGAAGGTTGCGGCGCTGAGGCTTTCCCCGAACGGGAAACATCTGATCGTCAGCAACCGCGGGTATGATTCCATTGCCTGCTATCATGTGGCTCCGGATGGCTCGCTGACTCTTTATGATATTGTCAACAGTTACGGAAAGGGGCCGCGCGACATCAATTTCCTGCCGTTCGGGCGCATGGTTGCCGCGTGCAACGAGCTTTCCGACAACGTGGCTTTTTTCCGTTATGATCCGGAGAGCGGGAAGCTGACTTATCTGCTGGGGGAGGATATCAAGATTCCCGGGCCGTTGTGCGTGATTTGAGGTTTGCAGTCGATGCCGGGATGTTTCTTTTCAGGCGGGAATCTTCAATACATCACGCGGAGGAACCTTTCAAACCGGGCTCCTGAATCATGCCGGAAATGCGTGGCTTCCGTGGTTCCCGGTTATCAATCTTCCGCTTGTTTCATCTTTGGCGAGGGCTGTTGCAGAACAGTTGGACGATAAATAATAAACAGACGAAAGGGTAACGTACTTATGCCATACCGGAATCTTCTGCAATGTATCATCATATGTCTGGTTTCTGCATTTTCCGTTTTTGCCGGAGATGCCGGGAAAACGGAAAAACGGACTCCGGATAAAGATATAAATGCAGAATGTGCAGCTGAAACATGGAATGCCTGTTTGAGTATTACTGCCATACCGGATATTGCTGTTGCTTATCCGCTGACGGCGAAATGGGAATCCAGCATGAAGAAGAGCGAACGAAACGGAGCGTTCGGGGTGGTTCTCTCCGGTTTTACCGGTAAGGATTTTATTGCAGGCTGGCTGAACTGCTTTTCTGTGGAACCCATTTACAAGAAGCTGGAGTTTTACGGCATTCTGACCGGATTGTATGGTTATGCGGCGGAATCTTACGGGATCATGATTCCTGTAGTGAACCGTGCCGAAAACAGTTACGGCATTCAGATCAGCCCGTTCGTGAATCTTGTGGAAGGCAGTGGCGGCGGATTAGGGGTTTCTCTGCTGAATGCAGCTGAAACTTACTCCGGGATGCAGATTGGGCTCATGAACGGTTTTGTCCTGAAGAAACGGGGCAGAATACCAGCGCCTGCGAAATCTTTTTTTGCCGGGGTGCAGGCGGGTGGTGTAAATGTCAACTTCCAGAACCGTGGGTTTTCCTTTCAGATAGGTATTTTTAACAGATCATACGGCGGAGCCTTTCAAATCGGACTCCTGAATCATGCCGGAAATGCGTGGCTTCCGTGGTTCCCGATTATCAACTTCTGCGGTTTTCCAAAGGAAAAAACAGAGAAAAATGCCTCTGCTGCATGTGAAAGCGGACAGGGAGACTGACGCCGGATTGGGATTTTTCCCCGGCAATTCAACTCGTTCCGGCTTCCGGATACGGCAAAACATGACTTTTGTACAAAAAAAACGGATAAAAAGATTTTTTATCATTTGACATTTCGCAGAAGAGCTTGTAATAATAAGGTTCAACCAAAAAAGCAACAATATTTCTTAGCATAGGAATAAATCTTAAGATGTTCATCCCAGCTGCTCGAACTGCCGGGCAATTTGCGGCTGTGCTGTTCTGCACACTCGCATTTGTCGCCGCCGGACAGGATAAAAAAACGTCGGAACAGCCCGCACAGACTCCGGTGCTTTCTTCGAATGAGACGGCAGCCGTAACGGCTGTTGAAACTCCCGACAGTCTTCTTGGCAGTGATCTGGACCAGGTGGCTTCGGGTTTTGCCGGTTCCACCGGAAAAATGGCTGTGATCAAACGGCTGGAGGCTCTGTTCAAAGGTTCTGCGAAGCCGATTGTCCAGACAAAGCCGTTTGATCCGGCGCCGCCTTATATTGCGATGCATGAGATTCCCGCGAAGGATGAACTGACTCCCGCCCGTATGATTATCGTTTACCGTCTGCGTTTCGTCAATGCCAAAAAGGCGCAGGACGCGATCGAGGGGATTGTGGGGGAGAGCGGAACCGTGGAAGTGTCCGAGAACCAGAATTCCGTCATAATCAATACGGAAAAGGACAAGGCGGATGCGATCAGAGGAGCTTTGCTTTCGCTGGATCAACCCCAGCCGCAGATTCTTGTCGAGGCACAGATCATCGAGGTACAGCTGGAGCAGGGGGAGGAGCGCGATGTTCAGCTCCAGTATTCGCAATATGATGCGAAGACCGGAACAACCGATACTTACGGGTTCCGCCTGGACAGCCCCGGGCAGAAAAACAATGCGGACCAGAGTTCCGGTTTCGACTTTTTCCCGATTTCCTCCAAAGACAGCAGCGGCAACACAAAGAAGCTGCAGGCTGCGTTGAAGTGGCTGAGCACAAGCACGGACGCCAAGGTGCTGGCTTCCCCGAATATCATTGCCGATCTCGGTTCGGAAGCGAAGATGACCACCGGTGAAGAGCTTCCCTATATGGAGACCGCAATGACCAGCGCCGGCGTGGCGCAGAACATCAAATTCAAGAAAACCGGCGTGAATCTGCGGATCAAGCCGGTCATCATCAATAAAGACACGGTGAGGCTTGAAATCAAGCCGGAAATCATCCTGGCGGTCCGTTACCAGACGTTTACGCAGAAGGACAGCGAGGGCAATGTCACCAGTGAAAGCGGAATCCCCGTTGTGTCCGTCCGCAATATCGAAACGACACTGACCGCCGCTGACGGCGAGATCATCATGCTCGGCGGGCTGTATTCCAGCGAGGCGACGGAGCGTCTGCGCAAGACCCCGATTTTGAGTGAACTGCCGGTGATCGGCGATCTCTTTACCGCGAAAGACGCCACGATCTATGACAAACAGCTGCTGTTTTTTATGAAGATTCATATTCTTCAGTCTCCATACTCGGTCATGCTTGATCCGGAAACGACTGCCGCCCAGATTCAGGATATCGGCCGCGCCGTCCGCGATTCCGGCACGCTGTTCCGTGAAAAGAGCAAACCGGAAGTCAAGGATCAGGAGACACTGTTCAAGATTGACTCCTTCTGGAATCCGAAGCCTGTCATCCTGAAGAAGATAGGCAATGAGGCTGGTATGGAGAAACGAGTGCCTCCACGCCCGCTCTCGAATCAGCAGCCGGTGATTCTGAAAAAGGAATCCGGCGCTTCGGGGAAACTTTCCCGGGAAAATGCTGTCTCTGGAAACAGTGCCAACGTTGAGAAAAACGGACAGAAGTAAAAGATGAATATCAGGAAACACTGGAAAAAGATTCTGCTGATCGTTCTCTGTGTTCTTGCGGCGGCCGGCGCGGTGCTTTATTTTGCCATGCCGGATCTGTTCCGAAGCAAAAAGAGCGCGAAAAACGAATCCAAAGCGCCGGACAGGATTTATCCGGTCAAGCGGGGCGACATGGTGATCGGGATCATGCTCAAAGGCAGCGTGAACGCGAAAACCAAGCACAAGCTTGCGCTGGAGGCCCCGTGGGGCACAAAACTGATCCGTGTCGTTGATGAGAATAAGCGCGTGAAGAAAGGCGATATCGTTGCTGAATTCGAGGCGTCGGACCTGATCTTGCGGGTCGATGATTACAAGCTCACGATCGAACAGACGAAGAAAGACCTTGCGATTGCGCTGGAAGAACGCGCCGTGCTGATCAGTACCAATAAAGCGGATATCCGTTCCGCGCGCGACAAGGTGACGGACTGCGAAGACGCTTACAGCAAGTATGTGCGTCTGGAGGGTCCGCGCGACCGTGACAGTGCGGAACTGAAGGTTTCCGAGGCTGAAACCGAGCTCTCCGAGGCGGAAGAAGGCGTGACGACGGCAAAGAGCGATTATGAATCGACCGTTTTTGCCGACGAAGCCTCGGAAAAAAAGGCGAAGCAGGCAATTACCGATGCCGAAAAGAAACGTGAAAGCGCCGAAACGAAACTGAACTCCGCTATGCTGGAACGGAAACTGTTCAAACGCTACACATATCCGAACAAGCTCAAAACGCTGCGTAACAATCTGGCTCAGGCGAAGCTGGACTATGAGAAAACGAAAGTCCGGACGCAGTCCCTGCTGACGCAGAAGAACAACCAGATCTACCGCTACGAAATTACGATCCGCAATAACGAGCGCCAGTTGAAACGCCACAGTTCCTGGCTTCCGATGCTGACGCTGATCGCGCCGGTCGATGGAATCGTGACTTACGGAGACCCCGACCGTCTGTGGGGCAATCCCGAGGTCAAAGTCGGTATGGACGGACGCCGTAAGCAGGTCATCATCACGATTCCCGACATGAGCAAGATGATTGTTGACGTGAACCTGCCGGAGCAGTACCGCTCGAAAGTCACGGTCGGGGACCCCGTCATCATTACGCCGGAATCAATCCAGACCATCAAGATCAAAGGCAGGATCGCCTCCATTGCGTCCCTGCCGGTCAATATCATTCCATGGGACAAGAGCACGCCGAAAATCTACCGTACCGTGGTGGATTTTTCCGATGAGAACCCGAAGATCGTCAGCGGCATGAGTGTTCAGGTGGAAGTTGTCTCCAAGATATTGAAGGATGTGATTTCTATTCCGATTGAGGCGGTATTTGAAGAAGGCGGGCAGCTGCTGGTCTACCGCAAGGCGCTTTCCGGCCCGGAAAAGGTCAATGTCAAGATCGGTGCGACCAGCGACAGCGCAGTGGAAGTGACCGAGGGGCTTGAGGAAGGCGATGAAGTCTACCTTTACCGCCCGTTCCAGACCGCAAAGAAGTGAGTCCGGCGAAAGGCGGTGTGCATGACTCAAACGACGGAAAAACGTGCGGAGGCGCTTCATCTCGGCGATATCCGCAAGACATACCATACCGGAACGTTCGATGTGCCGGTTCTCAAGGGCGTGAATTTCGACGTCATGCGCGGCGAGTTCATCGGCATCATGGGGTCTTCCGGTTCGGGAAAATCCACGCTCCTGAATATTCTCGGAATGCTGGACAAGCCTTCCTCCGGGGAATACCGTCTTGACGGCATCAATGTGGAAACTCTTTCCGACAGGGAGCTTACGACGATCCGCAATATCAAGATCGGGTTTGTCTTCCAGGCGTTCAACCTGTTTCCGCACCTGACCGTCCAGGAGAATATCGAGGTGCCGATGCTCTATGCCGGCGTGGCGAAGCCTGTCCGGCGCAAAATCGCCGCGGAAATGGCGGAGAAAGTCAAACTGGCGCACCGTCTGGACCATCGCCCCACCCAGCTTTCCGGCGGAGAGTGCCAGCGCGTCGCGGTCGCGCGTTCGCTGGTGAACAACCCGACCTTCATTCTGGCGGACGAACCGACCGGAAACCTGGACGAGAAGACCGGCATTGAAATCATGAAACTGTTTCATGACCTTCATGCCGCGGGGACGACTCTGGTGATGGTGACGCACAACCCGCAGTACGAGCCGGAATATGACCGCGTGATTTATCTCCGCAACGGGCGCAAATGGCGCGTTATCGACAATATCAGCCACAAGACCGAGGAATTTGAAACATGAAGCTCAGCGATCAGTTATGGCTCTCTTTCCACAACCTGATGCTTCATAAGATCAGGTCTGTGCTGACTTCGCTGGGCATCATCTTCGGCGTCGGCAGCGTGATTGCGATGCTTTCCATTTCCGAGGGCGCGAAACGGGAAGCGCTGGCGCAGATCGAATCCATGGGCGTGGACAAGATCATCGTTTCTACGAGGAAGCCGCCGCCGACCGGCAAGGATGTATCCGAGAATACGACGAACAGCAATCTGGAGACATTCGGGCTGACGCAGGCGGATCATGACCATATTCTGCATATGGACAATGTGAAATCCATTGCCACGGCGCGCAATTCGAGAAAAAGCATTTTGCGGGGGACGACTCAGCTTGACCTGTCCCTGTTCGGCGTGACGCTGGATTTTCTGGAGGAGAGCCGTTCCGAGATTACGCAGGGGCGCTGGCTGTCGCCTCTGGACAGGGACCGCAATGTCTGTGTGCTCGGAATTGATGCAAAGCGTGCGCTCTTTTCGCTTGCGGAACGGGATATCATCGGAAAAGTGATTTCGATCGGCGACGATGCGTTCCGTATTGTCGGCGTTCTGGAAAACCAGAAGGGAACGACGATCGAAGGCGTCGGCAGCCCGAATACCGCCATTTTCATCAGCAGGGACGCTTCGGAGTCGATCTACGGCAGAACCTCCGTGACACGGGTCAGCGGCAGAACCTCTATCGAAGTCGTCGATTATGACTGTTTCATCGTGAAAGTGCTGGACGTGAGTTATATCGATTTCACATCCAAGAGAATTGCGGCATATCTTTCCAAGACGCATAACGATGTGAAGGACTGGGAAATGGTGGTGCCGCTGGATCTCCTGAAGCAGAGGAGCAGACGCAGAACATCTTTACGGTCGTCATGAGCTCGATTGCCGGAATATCCCTGCTGGTCGGCGGCATCGGCATCATGAATATCATGCTGGCGAATGTCTACGAACGCCGGAAAGAGATCGGCACGCGGCGTGCTCTCGGCGCCCAGAAAGGGGATATCATTCGCCAGTTCCTGTTCGAGACGATCTTCCTGACTTCGATCGGCGGTTCGATCGGGGTCGGGCTGGGATTGTGCATTGCGAAAATCGTGACGAAGTATGCGAACTGGCCCGTGGCGTTTTCGATCTGGTTCATCATTCTCGCCCTTGTGATTTCCGCCGTGATCGGCATCATCTTCGGTACATATCCCGCATGGAAAGCCGCCCAGCAGAATCCCATCGACGTGCTTCGCGCGGAATAGGGCAGAAAAATACCTTGCCGTGTTGCACGGCATGAACCGTCCCGAATTTTTTCATTCAGAAAAAAACGGGTACGGCAGTACAGTCCGGGACTGTCTGTGCAAAAAGGCGGCTTTATGTGCAGTATCCGTGAAGAAACAGGGGAAGCGATAAAGAGGGTATTCTGTATTTCCTTCCTCATTGTCCGGCGGGAAGAATCCGGACTGAAACGAATGGCACGCCTGTTGTCCGTTTGCCTTTCTGCGGAAAAGAGTGTATATTACCGATATCTGTAATTTAAAGGAAAATCATTATGTCTGTTCAATTTATCGAAAACAAAAATCTATTTATCTTATCTTGTGCAAAGCTCTCCTACGCCTTTTACATCGATGCCAACAAACGGTTGGTCCACCTGCATTTCGGAGGAAAGGTTCTCGGAGAAGAAGGACTTATCCAGCAGGAAATCCGCAAAGGGCATTCCTCCTTTTCTCCGTGGGCGCCGGGAGAAAAACCGGAGGATTCCGCGGATGCCCTTCCTTTGGAATTTTCCGGGTTCAATACAGGAGATTTCCGTGTGAATTCGGCAACGGTTCAGGCGGGGAACGGTTCCCGGATTACAGATGCGCTTTATGTGTCGCACAATCTCTGCAAAGGGAAAAAACGCCTTGCCGGATTGCCTTCCGCCTTTGCAGGGGATCACGGCAATGTCGAAACACTTGAGATTACGATGCGCGACACCGCTCTTGCTCTGGATTTCATACTCTCGTACTCCGTATTTGAGGAGTGCAATACGATTGTCCGCTCCGTGAAAGCCGTCAACAACACTGCATCGCCTCTTGTGATCAGGCGCCTGATGAGCGCACAGCTCGATCTGCCGCATACGGGCTTCGATTTCATCCAGTTGAGCGGTTCATGGTCGCGTGAACGGCATCCGGAGCGTACGCCGCTGCATTCCGGAATCCAGTCGATCCGCAGTGTCCGCGGCGCTTCCGGGCACCAGAACAGTCCCGCAGTTGCTCTGGCGGCGCATGACGCCACCGAATATTCGGGCGACGTCTACGGCGCGGTTCTGGCATACAGCGGTAATTTCCTGATCGAAGCGGAGTGCGAACAGTATGGAACGGCACGCCTTTGCGCGGGGATCAATCCCGAGACGTTTTCTTGGACTCTTGCGGCGGGGGATTCTTTCGACACGCCGGAAGTTTACCTGACTTATTCCGGGGAAGGGCTCGGCGGCATGTCCCGCAATCTGCATGATTTCATGCGCAGTCATCTGATCCGTGACGGCTGGGCGGATAAGAAGCGCCCGCTTCTTGTGAACAGCTGGGAAGCCGCCTATTTCGATTTCGACTCTGCCAAGCTGCTCGGAATTGCCGAAAGCGCGGCGAAACTGGGAATTGAGATGCTGGTTCTCGATGACGGCTGGTTCGGGGCGCGCAATGACGATACGACGTCGCTTGGCGACTGGTTTGTCAATACGGACAAGATCGGCGATCTCGGCGAGCTGGTGAGGAAAATCAATGCGCTCGGAGTGAAATTCGGGCTCTGGTTCGAGCCGGAGATGATCTCGGAAGAGAGCAGACTGTATCAGAAACACCCGGAATGGGTTCTGCATGAACCGGGGCGCAGGCGCTCCATCGGGCGCCAGCAGATGCTGCTGGATATGTCCCGCCCCGAAGTCGTGCAGTATCTTTTTGAGACGATTTCCGGCATTCTGCATTCGGCAAACATCGAATATGTCAAATGGGACATGAACCGGAACCTGACCGAAGTCTATTCGGATACGCTTCCCCCGGAGCGTCAGGGGGAGGTTGCGCACCGTTTCATGCTCGGAGTCTATCGTCTTCATGAGATGCTTCTCAAAGAGTTCCCG
>DXVA01000109.1:0-3827 GCA_019408975.1 Lentisphaeria bacterium
TTCTCAGCGTCAAGGGAACATTCTATGCGACGGTGCTGATCGAGGCTCTGCCGTTCGTCAATACCTGGCGTTCCTTCGATTTCAAGTCCACCGGGCTGCCGCCTTCGCTGTTTCATACGGACCCTCTGCTCATGGATGCGCCGCCCGATCCGTTCATCGAATCCGCACGGCGGACGGAACGGGGGTCCGGGATTCAACTCACGCTCGGCGGCGGCAACACGCCCCTGCCTCCCGGAATCGAAATTGAAATCAAGTCCGCGGATTCAGGAACGGAACAGAAACTGCCGCTTCAGTCCGGGCTTCAACTGAAAAACACAGTCACGGTACAGCCTTCCGGATTCAAAAAAGACGAAGCGCTCCAACTGACTCTTCTGGAAAAAGGCACCCCCTGCGGCGCTCTTTCCCGCTGGTTCCTCGGCAGTGGCGAAAATCAGGAAACGTCATCCGTCATCCTGCTTCATGACGGGACGCAGGAAACGGCTTATGCCGTGCTGATGTTCCATGCGGCTCTCACTCTTGCGGACGCGAAGCTGACGGTTCAGGCGGTCAACCTTCAGAATCCGAATGCATTTGCCGGCATGAAAAACGTGCCGGCATGTATTATTGTCCCCACCATGAAACGGCTTCCTGCGGAAGTTCCGGGGAAACTTTCGGAACTCCTCGCCGCAGGCTCCAACCTGATGTTCTTCGCCCAGAATCAAGCTCCGGCGCTTCCGGGGCTTGATCCCGCGCTCCGCATGGAGTGGCGCGAACCGATCCGCTCCGGAGCGGGCTTCGATCTTGCCGTTGCGGAAAATCCCACGGCGCGAAATCTGTTTTTCCGTATTTACGCCAAAGGGCTGTCCGCTGTCCGCCTCAAGGAGCTTGCGGCATTCAGAACCGCTTCCGTGGATACGGAAATTCTGCACCACGCATCCATGCCGGTTCTGAGCATCCGCCCTGTCGCCGGCGCAGGAACACTGATCCTGTGGGGTGTGCCGACACATCCCCTGCCGCTGGCGCTGACCGTCGCACCGGTCTTTCCCGAACTGCTCCGGCAGACCGTATTTTCCGGCACGTCAGGACACGGCGGCACCCTGTCCGCCGGCGAAGCCATGGACCCGGCGGTGGTGTTGGGAACAGCTTCCGCATCAGGCGAACTGCGCTATCCGGACGATCTGTTCCCGCGCAGCCGGTTTCAGTGGACTCCCTCCCTGCCCGTTGAAATTTATCTGCCGGTTGCGGGTTTCCACCGGTTCGAGCTTCTCATCCCCGGCAGGCACCCGGAACGGAAAAACCTTGCGGTCAATCTCAAACGGCAGACCGGCGGACTGCTCTCCCCGAAAGAACGCGAACGGCTTCCGCAGACTGCGCCGCCCGACGGGAACCTGAAGGTTTCGACTCTCGTCAGCGACGGTTCGGGCGGTGTCGCCGTGACGGACGGAGAAATTCTGAAAGAACCGCTCTATGCACAGATCATTCTTGCGCTGACCCTGATTCTGGCTCTCGAAACAGTGTTTTCCATGCAGAGCTCACGCCGCAGAAAGGAGACGGAACAATGCTGAACCTGCCGTTCCTGCCGGAAATTTTTCTCGGAGTCATGTTCCTTGTGCTGATCACATGCGGAATCATTGAGTTCATACGGGCGCCACGCGGGCGTCTGCTGGTTTATTTCATCCTGCGCGCGGGAGCAATCCTCATGCTCTATATGATCTTTTCCCATTCCGGCATGGCGAAATGGGAAAAAAGCCGCGAAGGGCTCAAAATCGTCATGCTCAAGGATGTTTCGGACAGCATGGGGCTCCTGCCGGAGGAAACACGCCGCGAACTGGACAGGGTGTATGACGATACGCGGCGCGCGCTCGAAGCCATACCGGAAGCGGAAATCACGGAACTGGTCTTCGCCGCAGAAACCGCACAGGCGGGGGCTGTCCCGAAACCCGCGGGCGGGACCACCGCCATCGGGGATGTCCTGGGCTCTCTCATGAAACATCATTCCGGCGCGCAGATTTTTCTGCTGAGCGACGGACGCTCCAACAGAGGGACTTCCCCTGCCGCGGCGGCATCGTTCCTGAAAAACCAGGGTTCCACACTGCACGTGTTCTCCGGCGGGAGGAATCAGGCGGAGGACTATCCCTCGCTCTCCTTCGGATACGTCAAACCGCCGGACGCTTTCGGTGCGGAACAGCCGCCCGTCTTCACGGCATCCGTCTTTCTTTCGGGCGTTTCAAATGAAAAGCGCGGCACTTTGAAAGCGGAGCTTCTGATCGACGGCAGGCGCGCCGCAGAGGCCCGGCTTGATGCGGATCTTCCGGTCAGAGAGCTCCGGTTCACTCCGGCGGATGCTTCCCTTCTGAATTCCGGCTGGCACGAATTCGAGGTAAGGGCGGAACTCGCAGTACCCGGTTCCGCGCCCGTCTCAAGAAACTGGCAGGATGTATTTCAGGTGCCGGCCGAAAATGCCGCCATGCTCCTCTGGAATCGCATGGACCCGGAGCTGAATGCGCTTCTGCCACTTCTGCGCGGGCGCTATCAGCCGTTCCATTTTTCCTATGCGCCGCTCTTCGGACAACAGGCGGAGGCTCAACAGCTGAAACGGATCGACTCGCTTCAGCTCCTGATGCTCGGCCCGGTCCTGCCGGATGCGCTCTCCCTGAATGCCCGGAAACGCATTGCGCGCAAACTGCATGAAAAAACTCTGACGCTCCTTTTTCTGTCACCGTCCGTTCTGAACGCATGGAGCCGCGATCCCGAGATCGGGGTTTATGTTCCGGCATCCTCCACCTCCGGGCTCCGGCTTCCGCCTGATACGAAGTACAGCTTCACGGCGGAGAACCGCAGCTGCACTCTGCCCGTCACGACATTCTGGCGCATGACGCCCAAGCCTTCGGCAGTCGCAAAACAGACTCTCAAAACGCGGAATCTCACACTGCCGCTGCTGCTCTCATCCGGAAACGTCTCCGCATTCGCGCTTGCCGGCACATGGCGCTGGCGGCTCTCGCCCGACCGTTCCCGCGCCCTCGCCTACGCGCCTTACTGGAACATGATGCTTGCCGCCTGCGACAACTTCGACAAGAGCGATCTTCACTTCTCCATCACTCCCGCGGAACCGCTTCTCGCCGGCGACCTTTACCGCTTCACGGCGGAAGATTACAGCAGGGAACCGGCACGGGAACTCCATCTGCTCCGCCAGACGAAGGACGGGAAAACCATGAAGCGGCTCTACCGCTTCGGCAAACCGGAAAAACACGTTTATTCGGCATTGCTCAAGATCACGGAGCCGGGCATCTGGTGGTTTCAGGCGGAGGACGGCAAACAGATGCGCCGCTCCCGCAAGGTGCCGCTGGTCATCCGCCGCAATGAAAAAGAGCTTCTGTTCAATACGCCGGACCAGGAGGCGCTGCGCATGTTCGCCGCCCTCGGCGGCGGCTCCGTCATCCGCCGCGAAACAATACGCGACACGATCGGGAAACTCAAGAAACAAGCGGAAAATTCAAGTCCGGTCTACCGCAGGAAACAGCAGGCGCCGCCTTACCGGCTGCACCTCGCAGGTGCGCTGTTTGCGTGTATTCTGCTTGCGGCAGAATGGCTGTTGAGAAAAATGGAGTCCAATCATGCCTGACGAACCTTGCTACACACTGCGTAATCTGCCGCCCGCATTCAAAAAGGCATTGTGCTTCTACTTCTGGGGGCGCATGATCCGGACGCTTCTGATGCTGTTCTGCGAACTCGGGCTCCTGATCGTTTCCTGCTATCTGGCGGATGATTTCTGCGCGGACTGGAACGAAGCCTTGAAGAAATTCATCGTTTATGCGTCGCTTGCCGGCATCCTCGCACATACCGTCTGG
>DXVA01000109.1:3837-4632 GCA_019408975.1 Lentisphaeria bacterium
ATGCTGGCAAAAGATACCGGCACCGTGATACGGGTCCTGACGCGCGGGATCGGGCATTTCCTGCCGACGGAGGCACTTGCCCGCGCGGCTTCCGCCGGAAGCCTCCGCATGTCTGCCGTCTCCGCCGCCGTCCTGCTCCTTGTGCTGATCCCGCTCGGAGAAAACGGCGGATTCACGGGAAAGATGCACACCTTCCGCTCATGGCTCATGGGAGCAAAATGGGCAAACAATGTCCCGCTGAAAATTCTTTCGGTATTTCCCGGCGGCACGATCATCAAACCGGATTCGGAGTGGCTTGTCAAGGTCGTATTCAATCGCGAACCGGAGGACGCCCGTCCTGCCGTCCGTTTTGAAATTCAGGGGAAAAAACAGGAAATTCCCCTGATCGGAGTCTCCGCAAGGGAATATCAGGCGCTGATGCCTCCGTTCACGGGAGAATGCCGTTATGCGGTCTGTGCGGAAAACCGCCATACGGAATATTTTACCATTCGCGCGGAACATTCCAGACCGCTCATCATCCGGAACATCTCGTTCCGGGCGGCGGACAAAGAAACGGAACTGCTTCCGAATCTCAGAAAATGGTCCCTGCCGAAAGGTGCAGTCATGGAGATTGCCGTCGACGCGCCGGAAAACTGCATCCGTCTTCAGCTCACAGGTTCGGGCGGACTGCGCAGGCACTTCCGGAAAAACCCGCAGACGGGATTCTGGCAGACCTCGTTCACTGTCTGGGAAAGCGGGGCATTTTTCTTCCGCACGCTCGAAACGGACGGAACTCGCGGCAGTTCCGACCTGTAC
>DXVA01000109.1:4642-12627 GCA_019408975.1 Lentisphaeria bacterium
ACCCGCCCGCAGTCAAGATCGCGGAACCGGCAAATCTGGCGCCACTGATCCACCCTGCAGCTCCATTGATCGAGGCATCCGACGACACCGCACTGAAACTTGTGCAGCTCCATATCAACAACCTCGGCGGCGTCGCCGAAACGATCAGGCAGGAAATGCCGTCCCCTGATGAAAAAGAGTTCAGGGAACAGCTTCCGCTGTCGATCACAAAGTCCGCGCGGCTGATCGGCTCCGTCCTCGCCCTTGTCGCGGAAGCCGAGGAAAATTCCCCGACCCGCCGGAATACATTCTCGCAAATTCAGTTCCATCCCGTTATAGTCGAATCGGAATCCGAACTGCTCAACGATCCCAAAGTCAGACAGGCTTTTCAGGACTGGTTCAAAAACAAAAAATATGAGGCGCCCAACAAACAGATCCCCCCGCCGGAAAGCCCGGCGGAACAACAAAAGAAAGAACAGCAGAAGAAAGAACAGCAGAATCAAAAAACCGGTCAGGACTCCCAAAATCGGGAAGAAAACCTGAAAGACCGGAAAGGTTCCAAGCGCGGCATGGCAGGTAAATCCAACAAGGCGCAGCAGGAAAATTCTTCCGGGGGCACAGCAGAAAAATCCGAGGGGCAGACAGGTGGCAAAAAAACGAAAGCTGATGCGACATCCAAGGTGGATCAGGCTCAAGGCCAGCGTGAGTCTTCACAGAGAAAGCAGAACAGACAGGGGCAAAAAACAACCTCGGAACAGGAGAAAGAAGGAAAGTGCGACTGTTCCGGCGGCAAATGCCGGAATCCTGCTCACAAGCAGGGGAAAGGCTCCGGCAAGCAACAGGCTGGACAGGGAAACGAAAATCAACAGCAGAAACAGCGACAATCCAGTTCCGAAGGCGAATCAGGAAATGCCTCTCGGCAGGAGCGACAACAGAATGCATCAAGACAACAGGGCGCTTCCCAATCCCGGCAGCAGGGTTCGCAGGCGGGAAATCAGGTGAGTAATCAGGCGGGCCGGCAGAATCCAGTACAGGAGAATCAGGCAGGACAACAGCAGGGAGCCATGTCTGCGGAACTCTCCCAAGGCGGCAGAAACACCCGTTTGAATCCGGGCGGCGACAGGAAAGCACAGGAACAGCCGGAAACGGCGGCGGAAGTTGTCGTAGGCACGGCACGTCGCGGCGATGAAAAGAAACGCAGTCCGCAGCAGGAAAATCCCCTGCCGGAAAACAAAGAGAAAGACAAGCCTTACTCCATGAACGGCGCCGACAACAGCCTGCTGCCGGGTATTTCTGAAAAAACACGGGAAACAATCCTTCTGGAAGATGCCAGGTTCAAGGTAGTGCCGGAAACCGGCAAAGCTCCGCTGAACAGAAGCGAACTGGAAAATGAGATCCGCCGTTATGATGCGGTCCGCAGCCGTCTTACGGACGAAGAACGCCGGGCGGCAGACGAATATTACAGGCGCCTCCGCGAAATCTTACGGTAATGGAACCTCCCCGCCACAGGGTTCCGGCACGATAACCGATTCCGCTGGAAAGGTCATACATCCCGTGAAATCACCTTGATCCATGTGTAACGGTTCACCTTGTAAGCCGCCACCGCACACTTCAGAATCTGATCCGACTTCAAGCAGATGAACACAATCAGCGGAGACAGATGGAACACGAAAGCGGCAAGAAGCGAAGACGGCAGAACCAGCAGCCACATGAAAAACAGATCATTCTTCAATACGAAATCAGTCTCGCCTCCGGCGCGGACAATCCCCGTCAGGCAGGGCATCTGGTATGCGGTTCCCACCGTTGTCACGGCAAGCACCGTCATAAATTCAAGCGTCAGCGCGACGGATTCCGGCGACAGTTCGGAAAACAGGAGGATGACGGGGTCCTTCAGGAGAAACAGGAAAAGCCCGCTGCCGAACCCGATACAGAGGAAAAGCGCCTGAAAAGTCCTCGCATAAGGACGGATCAACTCCATGTGCCCCTCCCCGATCTTCTTGCCGATCATAACCGCCGCTGCGCTCGCAGACGCATAAATGAATACGGTCACGATCTGGAACACTGTCGTGGCGACGGAATTTGCCGCAATCACGGTACTTCCGAGATGTCCGAGAATTCCGGTCTGAATCGCCATAGCCACGCCCCAGACCGCGCCCGAAAGAAAAACCGGCGAACCGACCCGGATGTAATCACGCAGCAGCCCGGTGTTCATCCGGCACAGAATATGCCGGAGACGCAGATTCACTTTCCTGTCGATCAGACGTGTGTATCCGATGATCAGAATCAATTCCAGTATCCGCGCACAGAGCGTCGCAATCGCCGCACCGCGGCTCCCGAGTTCCGGGAAACCGAAATTCCCGAAGATCAGAAGATAGTTCAAAGTGACATTGACCGCGAAAGTCACGATTGAGAGATAGAAGCTGATTTTTACCGTTTCCACACTCCGCAGCATGATCATCAGTATCTGCGAGACAGCGAACACCGGATAGGAAAAACAGATGATCCGCGAATAACGCGCCCCCTCCGCAATGACCGGCTGGTCCGTAGCCATCAGCCGAAGAATGAATTCAGGCAGAAACAGCATCAGCACTCCCAGCCCCAGAGAAAGAACCACACCGGACTTCATTGCAATATTGGTGATTTCATGGATCGGCTCGATCCTGCGCTCCCCCCAGCTCCGGGAGGAAAAAACCAGGGCTCCCTCCGCAATACCGAAAACCAGCATCTGCAAAAGGAATTGAATCTGGTTCAGCAGAGCAACTCCGGCAAGCGCCGTTTCAGAGTAACGGGAAAGCATGATCGCGTCAGCCAGATTCACGGAAAATACAATCGCACTCTGCAGCGCAATTGTCAGCGTCATCGTAAAAAACAGGGAATAGAACTTTCCATCCCGCACAAAATACTTCATTTCTCTTTCCTGCCTTCTTTATCATTCGGTGCATCCTATTAAAATACACCTCCGGCGGGAAAGAATCAAGAAACATGGAAAAACGGAACCGCTGATTTCATTCTTCCGGTGTATGGAATTTCAGGAAAACGAACTCCGCAAAACACACCGGCAGCGGAAAGAACCCCATCCCCTGATTTGATTACTGCCAAAGCCGTAACGGACAGCTTCCGTTACGGCACGCTCCATGTATTCGACGCTCAATCGGGCGAGGCAAGCATCAGCAACAGTGCATCAGTCATGCCATGAAGGCTTCTTCTCCAGTTCACGCTTCAGAAATTCACAGTTGACAACCTTCTCCATCAGATCGTTTTCCGTATAATAATAATGATTGCTTGCCTCGAAGCCGATTCTGGAATCAGTGCGAAGCACCTCTGTTTGGAGTTTTGCCAGTGCGATTTCCTCCTCCAGAAGCGGCAGCAGTTCCTCGGCAATGCGTTTTTCCCTGCGCCGGATGAAGCAGATTTGCAGATAGGAACTTCGAAAATGGCAGTAAAATGCCCGTGCCATAGTCAGTAGTTCCATATAAGTGCCGTGCCCTGACTCGGGAATCTTTGTTGCAGCCCGTTCCAGAATGTCCAGTCCCTCCCGGATGCCTTTGGACATCTCCCCGAAAACACTCTCCAGCAATTCCGGGGGATAGGGTTCGACATCATGTTCCGCACCGCGCCAGCGCTCCAGATCGTCATAAGGGAAACAGACCATGGTGGCTCTCCGGCATGTCGGTTTCAGGAAAAGCAGGTTCATCGGACCGGTATTCTGCGGGCCGTTGTAAATCAGCGCCGAACTGTTGAACGGGAAGCGCGAAAACGCCCGCCCCATCTTTTCCCATGCAAGAAGAACATCCCCGGCGGCATCGCCAAATGCCCCGGCGGCGATCTCGTCCCGGCTCCGGACCAGTAATTCCAGATTGCCCCCGGGAAAACCGCCGAGCGTCCAGCTTGCCATCACCTCCGTGATGCCCTCTTTTTCAAGATTGCGGATATGCTGTTCGACCAGCCCGGGAGTAGGAAGATAAGGAATTGCGGACATCTCCCAGGAGTTGTTCACCTGGATTTTCGCAGCCAGTTTCAAGCCGCGTTCACGCCCAGCCGCCCACAGCTGTTTTGCCCGTTCGCCCGGTCCCGGCGTGGAAATGGAATAGTCAATGATCCTTCCCCTTACACCGCCGCACTCCGTCCGTAAACCGGTTTCACTGGTCGCCATCAGGGTTATGCCCGGATTCAGGCGCTCAACCGCCTGAACTGCCCAATCCCGCCATCCCCAGTCCCAGGCAATGACTTCCGCCTGCGGATTTGCGCGATGCACTCCTTCCTCAATGGTATTGCAAACCTCGGCAATCACCTCATGCACCGGACGTTTCAGGCAGCGCGGGCAGCTTGTATGGAATTTGGAATAACAGTTGGTCAGGTTTTCCGACATAGTGATGGCAAACACACCGCCAAGTTCCGGGACAGAACGAAACAACTGCGTCATCCCGTCGCGCAGGGCATCCCGAACCTCCGGCACGCTGGTACACAGGGCAACACGGTCGATGTTCGGAGCCGCGGCGCCGCCACGCCATGCGGGATGGCTGCGGAAAAAATCCTCCGGCATTCCGCGCGGTTCATTCATATAAAGATACAGCCTGATCCCATGCTGCTTCAGCCGATGCGTCAATGCGGACAGATTCCGCAGCCGGGTTTCCCATCCCTCGGAATACTTCCCGTCCGTCCCGGTCCATGGGACAAGCTGGTACAAAACTCCCTGGAGCCATAAAGCGTTGACGCCGGACGCCGCATAATCCGAAAGCAACTCGTCGGGCAGAACGTCATTTTCCCCATGCAACAGGAAGTCGCCGTAAACGGCGGAATAAGGGTAGACCATGCGCAGGGAAAACGGCGAATCCGTTTCGGAGAAACGCCGTTTCCGTCTTCCGAATTTTTTCCGAAAATCAAAGGGACGCACCATTGCAGGTTCCAAAGCGGAAAAATGTTTCTGCACCCATCCATGAACCAGCTCCGTTTCCGCCGTTTCCCGCGGGCTGAGCGGACGGTAAAACACTTCTTCCGCCTCGGGTTTCCGGAATCCGACTTTTGACCAGAGGAAATCGTCCTCACGAAGCGTAAACATCATCCTTTCCGGCGTCCACTCGAGCAGTTCAAGAAGCTGGGAATACGGCAGGAGTTCCCAGTTGCGCCGAATCAGGGTAATATAACCGGAATGCATCCACTCGCCCAATTCCGAACGGTCCTCCGGAGGAAGCCCCAGTGCTTCTGCGGCACGGACAATGGTTTCCGGCGAAGTCCGCAGAATCCGGGCAAGCTTTTCCGAAGCGGCCAGATTCCAGTTACGCCAGACAACCGCCTGCCAGACGGTCGGGAAATGTTCAAAATGCAGCGGCGGAGTCCTTTCCCCCGCAGGCAGTTCCTGAATATTCATTTCTGTTTTCCTTTTTCCCCTGCGGTATTTCTTCCGCCGCGCGGACAGGGCGGAAGATCGAAATACCAAACTCTGATTTTTGATAAGTTAACCATATGCTGTTCCTCTCATCCCCGCGCGAAGCCGAGCCGGAAAATCCTCCGCCACCGGACTTCACGCAGAAAATATTTATTTACCATCCCCGGTCGGATACACAAGACAATCGTCCAGCTCCAGCACACTGTTCTTATGCACGGTAAAACGGATTGCCACACGTTCGGTCGGGACACCGGCTTTCCGGGTTTCAAACGAGTAGGTTTTCCACTCCGGCGTCAGCTTGAAAATATGATTTTGCGAAGTTCCCTTCAGAAATAGATAACCTTTGGCTTTTTTATCCGCATGACTCTGATAACTGGCGCTCCAGAGTGCGGCGGAGCCTTTTCCCCGGGCGCGGAACTGAATCCGGATTGTTCCCGGCGTGTCCGATACATAATACTGGGTGATATATCCCTTTTCCAGTTCCACATGGTAATTGGAGCCAGAACCGTCATGTTTCCGGTAACTGCCCTCTGCATCTCTGGAAATATTCCAGTCTTTCGCCACGAGTTTTTCCCCGTCATTGAACTTCCATCCCGGACTGCGGCTCCAGCGATAGTTGCGGTTGACTTTCGCATCGGGAATGCTGATGTCGAAAGAGCCGTTTTTCCAGGCGGACGGGTCTGCGCTCTGATTCAGCCCGACGGTCCGTTCTGGCGTAAACTTGATGTTGATGAAGTTGGCTGCGCCATGGAAAACTCCGTTGCAGCAGGAACTGGTTTCCGTATCATGCCCCTTGATCTTGCGCTGGCGCCCGATATTGAGTTTCCAGGTTGCCCCTGCGTAACAGTTCATCCCGATTTCGCTGGCGGGGATTGCAATTTCCAGAACCCAACGGTCTTTCAGGACCTTGACGGCATACTTCGCGCCGGTTTTGAAAGAGGTGTCGCGGCTGGAAATGGAAAGCTGTTTCGCATCTACAAGCCCGCCTTTGGAATTGATTGCGAGATGGTAATACTTGTCCGCCATATCCGGATAACTGTAAAACAGTTCGATGTGGTCTCCAAGCGTTTTCCAGCCGGCAGGGTCACGCGGGACATCCCCGCCCGCGATGATCTTTTCCGGATGCGGCTCCATGCATTCAACTGCGATGTAAAGATGGTCGGTGTCATAAAGCACACGGACAAAAGTCTGCTCGATCGCGGCATCCTTCGGCGTATGGCTTCCCGGTTTGAAACCGGAAAGGACATCGGCATTTTTCCAGTCGACCTCCTCCAGGACGCCGTCGATCCGAATCGGCGCGGTACGCCGATAGACATTAAGCTCCTTGAAGTTCTGCAGGTACTCTTTCCGGGCGGTAAGCCATGTCATCTCGAAGATTTCCCTGTCACGCAGCACATGCGCCAGCGCGCGTTTGTCCGGATCGCTTTCCGCCGCCTTGACCGCTTTTTCCAGCAACGCCTTCAGTTTGGTTTCGGCGCCCGCCTGATCGAGACAGCGTCCCAGCGGCGCTCCCTGCCCCCATCCGATACAGCCGGGCGTTTCCAGAAAGTACTTTGTCTGAAGACGTTTGAATTCCCTGAAGCCGCCCTCCCATGCTTTCCCGTAGTAGAGACGGTTGGCTTCCTCATAGAGTCGGTCGAAATCCTGATTGATGTCCCACATGAACTGGGCGGAAATCCAACAGGTCTGCCACATGGCGTTCCAGCGGCGGTTCTTTCCGTAGTAAGGCGACGTGTCTTTATACCAGGACTGGAATGCGGGAAACGGCGACGGAACGCAGAACAGCGATCCGCTGAATCCCAGTTCCGGATACTGGGTGAAATTTTCGTAGAGAACTTTCTCCGAAGGCAGATAACAGGAACCGACCGCGCCGGAGGTGGAAATTTCATCACGGTTGACGATCAACGGAAGATTCGTCTTTCTCCATGCTTTCATGATGCGGCACAATTCCGTATTGACCGAACATTTCGGGTCCTGGATGGAGTGTCTCCAGCACTGGTTGTTGAACGAAACCAGAACCCGGAGGCGCGGATCGATCCGGACTTTGGCAGGCGGATACCAGAAATCCTGATATGCCCAGCCGCCGAGCTTGATGGCAGGGTCTTTCTTCCAGATACGTTTGGCAATCTCTCCGACCATGTACCAGTAGCGGTCGGAGCGTGCCCCCTTCGTTCCCGCCTTCGCCGGCTCGTCAAGCTTCCGGCAGTTCCCGCATTCGCACCAGACGGTGGTATCGTTGTTTCCGATTGTCACATAGGCCTGGGCGCCGTAAGGTCCCTTGATCCGTTCGTAAAGGTTTTCCGCCATCAAATCCAGAAGTTCCGGATTGGAAATGCATGGATTCGGAGAATAGGGGTCCTTGACAGGCACTCTTTTCCCGCCGATGAGAGGGAAATATTCCGGATGCTCCTGAAACAGCTTCTCCAGATTTTTCGGGAGCGTCTTTGGATCCCAGCCGCCGAGCAGATTGGTCAGGATATGGCTGTTGCCGCTGGTCGCCACACCGTAAACGCCGAGCGAATCCAGCAGATCCGCCTGCGCGGTCCGCTTTCCGGTTTTCGGGTTCAGGAACGCATTTTTTCCCCAGGCGGGAGTCAGGTTGTTGCGTGCCATCCAGTGC
>DXVA01000011.1:0-3751 GCA_019408975.1 Lentisphaeria bacterium
TGTGTATAAGAGACAGCGCACCCGGTAATGAGAATAGGCGTCACGGTTGGAAAAACGGAAAACATTCTTTTGGAAACGTTCCCCAAGTCCATCATGGTTCAGAAAACGCCCGAGAGTCTTCCATGTTCTGCCGTCGCCGCTGCCTTCCACAACCCAGCTTCGGGGATCGCGCGTGGGAACATCATTTGCCGCAGTCAACTCCAGAATGTTGAAATTCTGCGGCTGTTCCAGTTTCACCATGCAGCTCATCCCCCGCTGGAACGGCGCATTCCACTTCGTCTCCGTTTTACCGTCGATCAGCAAGTCGATGGATTCGGATGGTTTGCCGTTATGTCCCGTCGGGGATGAAATTTCCACTCCAGCCAGCTGTCCCGCACAAATCATGACAGCCAGAAAACCTGTCATATGTCTCATTTTACATTTCTCCTTGATTTTGGTTCTGCGTTCTTTTTATTTTAATTATATAATAAAATACCGGAAAAACAATATGCAAAAATCGATATTTTGTATCTCTTCGTGTTTTTTCATTATTTCCATGAACTAAATCATGCAGTTTCAGATCATATCATTATCCTTTGATAATCAAGATATTAAACCAAATCCGCATAAAATAAGACCCTCTCGTACAGCCAATGTCTGCCGAGAGGGTCTTTTATCTTCAATATTTGATATTTTTATCACCGCTTCAATATTTCAGAAGCATAGAAACGTCCTTCGTCCGGGGCAAGGGAATAGTCCAGTTTCCCGTCATTCAGGGAAACCGGAGTTTCATTGTCGCGATAGAGGACAGAGGGAGCGCCGGGCAGTTCCAGCCTGCCGGCAACCGGCTGCTTGCTTACATTGACAAGGATCAGAATGCTCTTCCCGTCAACTTTCTTGAATCCGTACCAGAGATCTCCCTCCCGTTTCAGCTGCGCTCCATGCGTGAAACCGTTGAAATAAGGGGCAAATGCCTTGACCTCTTTCATGGTGCGCGTGAATTCGGCACGGTTCTTTTCCGGATTGAAAACCGTATAGATGCCCCAACGGGGATTCAGTTTCCTGTCGCTGTAAAGCCAGTAAATCAGGCCATTGGCGCCGCTCAGAATGCTGACTGCGACCTGTCCGCGCATCCGTTCAATGGAGCCGGGATAAGTAGCGGTCGGCTTTTTGAACGGATTGTCGGGATTGTTGACCACGCTCAATGCACGGCGTTCCGCATCTTTATATTCCGGAGAATCCTTCGGATAATCGCCGCGTTTTCTGCCATTGACGACTTCATCGTAGAAGGAGTTGGGATTCAGCGACCCCTGCGACTCGATTCCGAATGCGGAGTCATGGGTATTCAGGATCGGAAGATACTGCATGTTGTGCCACTGTCCCGCGGCATTCCTGCGGTATTCGGCAGAGGTCTTCGCCATGCCGGCGGCATGACCGTGATACCACTGGGGAATATCCACATCCACGCTGTCCTGAAATTTATCCTGATACCAGCTTGAGCTGACGACATTGTGATAGGGGTCCAGCTTGCGGATCATGTCATTGAAAAAGGTCAGCTGCTCCACGTCCACGCCGAAAATGCCCGGTTCATCGAAAAGATACCACCAGTAAGTCGCCGGATGATTCATATATCTGACGACACGCTCCATGACGGGCTTGTAATCGGAAGCGGCGATCCGCAGGTGCTGCAAATGAATCATCGCATACCCGTTGACGGAACGCACCGCATCAAGAAATTCCCGCATCGGATACTGATCCTCCATACGCGTCATCGTGTAATTATGAAATACGTTGAACCCGAATTTCGCAGCATCCCGGATCTGCTGGATATCCACGGCGAAAATCGCCAGCGGAGTAAACGGTTTTCCGTTCACCAGGGAAATCTCATTGCTGTAATCCCCGACCGTCGGGATGTGTTTGTAATGGGAAACATGCATCGTGTAATCCCGTCCGTCAGCGCGCACCGTCACCTCGTTCAGCCCCTCGCGCCATCCTTCCTCCGGGCGCAGGGACACCGTGACACCGTTCCGGTACCAGCGGTTCGGTTTTCCGTTCACCAGCACCTTTTCAATCTTCCCGGCAAATGCGCCGCGGCTGAAATCAATCATGGAACGGGAACGCACCGCATGGCTGAAATCAACTGTTTCCCGCAGCTGCCGGATCTTTTCCAGAGCCGGTTTCGGAGCGGCCTTCGCCTCGTCAAGCGCCGAAGCGCAGCCTGCGCCCAGCAGTGCGGCACATAAAATGATCCACCTTTTTTTCATCGTCATCCTCCTTGTGTTAATCCGTCGGCGGCGCGGCATAGTGTTCCGCCCCGCCATATTGTTTCCATTTGACATAAACATATACCAGAGACGCCGTCGCGGCAATCGTGAACAGCGTATCCCAGACAAAAATAAAACGATAGCCGAAAAGATCAATTGCAATTCCGCCCAGATAATTGGCAAAGATCAGCAGAGCGGAATTCAGCATTGCATTGGCACTGCAGAACTGTCCGTATTTCTCCGGCGGGAACAACGCAACGAATACAGGGCCGTTGCTGACATTCTGAATCGCATAGACCGCAATGATCGCAATTCCCACCGTAAAGAAGGACTGATAGTCGAATACAAAATAATATCCCCAGATATTCGTAAGAATCACAATGACGCCGCTGGCGAGAAACACCCGCAAAGGATGGATTTTATCCATGACCCAGCCGGTCAGCATGATCACTCCCATGGAAACAAACGCACCCACAGCCATTACCTTGCCGTACTGCGCCGCATCCATTCCCAGCTCCTTCGTGGCAAACAGAAGATTGAACACCTGGCGGCACGTCGTCGATGCGTTGTTGAGCGCCGTCCCGAGAAACAGAAAAATGAAAAAGGGATGACGGTAGCACTGCCGGAAATAAAGCGCAATCCAGTTATAAATGCGGAGACGAAGAGGCAGCCCCTCATTTTCAGGACGTTCCGCCGGCGGGTATTTCCCCTCCTTCACAAAAATGCACATCAGCATGAACGTCACGAAATAGGTAATTCCCACCACGGTATAAACCCACGGCAGATGGTCCGTCACCGACGGCATCACCCAGAGATTGAATACCAGCTGCGTAACCATCCCCCCGATATTCATCGCAGCCATATACCGTCCGATGAAACGGTGTGGAATCACATCGGCAAAAATATAATAATAGATCGATCCGACAATCAGATTGAAAAATTGAAAAAGAACAGCACAGAGCGCAAGCAGCAGAATGCCGAGCGTCTGAAGTTTCACAGACGGCAGGAAACCAGCCCCATGCAGGATCTCCGCAATCTGTGGCATCCAGCCGAGCAGAATCACGAATCCGGCAACAAACGGAGTCGCCGCAACAAGAAACGGAATTCTTCTTCCCCAGCGTGTTCGTGTCCGGTCGCTGGCTGTCGAAAGAATCGGATTCATCACGAAATTCATTGCGGAAGGAATACTGCCGACGATCAATCCGATCGTCGCGCCGGAAGCGTCGAACTGCGAAAGCGAAAGCGGCAGAACCGTCGGCACCATCATCCACGCCAGCAGCCCGAAACAGCTTCCTCCGAGAATCAGCCAGAAACTGACTCCGATCACCCCAAGCAGGGAATAGCGCAGTGTCCCCACCGTATAAGGGCGCGCGGGATCAGGCGCCGGCGCAGGGGACATTCCACCTGCTGTCAAATTCTGTTCCATAAGAGAACCGCCTCTCATTTCGCGGCACGCCGGGCAACGGCGTGTTTTTCAAGATCGGCAAGGAATTCCCGCCGGATTTCCA
>DXVA01000011.1:3761-5604 GCA_019408975.1 Lentisphaeria bacterium
GTCGCGTCCCAGCCGTTCCGTATATCTGCGGGGATCGCCGCCGAGTTTTTCATAAAGCTTGAAGGCATCGAAATCTTCTGCCATTTCACGCGACTGTTCCCAGCGCATGGAACTCATGATTTCAGTTGTAACGGGATCGAAGTAAATCTGGAAACCCTCTCCGGGGCCGTAGCCGTCCACAAACGCATCCTGATACGGATTGCCGTTCCTGTTCCATGCCCATGCCCACGACCACTGGTTGAAACCCTCGCAGCCGAGATTGTAGCAGATCGCGCCCATTGTCCGCGTACACAGCAGGGAACGGTCCAGGTAACTTGAAAAGTTGTTGTAGATGATCATGCGGCGTCCCTGTGCGGTGGCCTTGCGGATAGCGGCATCCATCCCTTCGTTGGCGGTCCAGCCGGGAACCGCAATCTCCACATCCGGATATTGCTCGATCAATCCCGTATGGGTCAGGGTATTCATGTAAACCAGTTCCGGCGCAATTTTCCTGAGGTGTTTGTACACTTCTTTTCCGTTGGCAAACATCACAGGATCGGGTTCGTCACGATAAATGAACTGGAACTGCCTGATCCAGCCTTTCTCCGTCAGGTGGGCAACCAGGCTGCGCAGGACTTTTACGGCAAAGGCATGGAACTCGGGATCGTTGAAATCCCAGTAACGCTTGCGCAAATCCTGTATTTTTCCGTAAGGATCATACTTGACCCTGCCGTCGCGCCCGTAAAGCGGTGCATCCAGCGGAATATCGGCGGACATCACGCGCCAGTTTCCCCTGCCGTAAACTTTATCCAGCATTTCCGGGAAACGGTCAAAAGAAGAATAATCGATCTCAACTCCGCCTTTGCCGTCATCGACAATGCGGATGCGGTTACGGATTTCCCACAAGGAAGGATCTCCGAAATTATATGCGCGGTGCTCTTTCATATTGCGCAGGATTCTTTCAAAAAGTTCCCAGTAACGCGGGTCTTTGAAATCAGGCAGTTCCGTAAATCCCGCCAGATCCGCCAGCGGCTGTGCGGAGCCCCAGGAGCCAAGACGGAACACGGGAACCTCCGGCAGAACAACGTCATAAACCCGCATTTCCACCTCCAGCGGCAAAGTGCCGAACATGGTCTGCACCTCGGCTTTCCCACGGTAAATCCCCGGTCTGGCATCCGCCGGAACCCGGACCGTCAACCAGACCGGCTGCGATTTCCCCGGTTCCAGCATCGTTTTTTCATCGGTGCCCAGCATATCCGGAAAAGTTGCCGGAGCCATACGAAGAAGCGGGCTTTCGGGGTTGCGGTAGAAGCGGGCGGTATTCTGCGAAGCATAAATCTCTTTCACAAAATAAGAGGAAAGTTCCGTCAGGCGCGCTTCCGGATCAGATTCATGAACCAGAGGATTGAGCTTGATGCGGACGGGACCACGGTATTCGAGAGAACTGATCACGAACTGTCCCGGCTCATACTCGTTGCGGCACGCGTCCAGGCGGATTTTTCCGGTAACATCGCCGTCCGGCAGAAGCTGATCGCAGAAAATATTGTCGAGCGCCGTCGCGCCCCAGAGAAGCAGCTGTCTCATATCCGCACTTCTGCTGAGTCTGCGCAAACGTTCCTTATCCAGTTCATTGCGGAAAACCTTCGCTTCCGCGGACAGTGTTTCCAGCGTCCGCATTGATTTCTGAAGTTCCGTTCCGCGAACCGCTGGGGAAACTGCCCGCAGACGAGACGAAATCCTCTCATAGTCCTGTTTCAGTTTCCCCGAAAGCGTATCCATCTGGTTCCTGGCGGGAGACAGCATCCCGGCAATCATGTTCCGGCGGAATTCCAGTTCCGGGTTGTTTTGCGGAGTTCTGATCAGA
>DXVA01000011.1:5735-23075 GCA_019408975.1 Lentisphaeria bacterium
CGTCTGAACTCATTCTCGATTTCAGCGGCAGGCAGAACCGCATTGTAAATCTTCACATCATCAATCACACCGTGAAAACCGCCAAGGTCTTTACCGCTCAAGGAACCGATCGCAAGTGTGGCTCCGGCATTTAGTTTCACCGGCTCCGGCAGCTTCATGCTCCGGACAATTTTCCCGTCAACGTACTCGCTGACTTCATTTCCGAGAATCACCAGTGCGCCGAGATGCCAGAGCCCGTCCGACCAGTCGTCACCGGAGGAATTGCGGGGCAGGACCGACACAAGTTTATTGTTGTCCACGCCGAACCTCCACCCCTTTCCGGTCGCGGGATTTTCTGCGCTCGCAATAACACGCAGCCCCATCGGATGCGTGGACTTGAACCAGACAAGCAGAGTCATGCCTTTCGTTTCATCCATTTCCGGCATTGGACCGCAGAACACCGAATTCGTTGCGCCGTCGAGCAGAATCCCGCTCCCCTGAAGAGCCGGAGCCCATGCCACCGGACCACGGAACTTTCCGTGCCCGGCGCGCCCCTGACGGTTATGGATAACAGAACCGGACCCCTCATTCAAGTCATAATGCCCGATCAGAGCGGACGGATCGGCGGCAAGACAGGAAAACGCCAGCATGGACGCGATTCCTGCAAATATTTTCCTTTGATTCATTGCATACCTCTTTCTTCCGAAATCACAAATTTTCCGATTTTATTTTTTTATTATTATACTCGGCTTTTCATGTTTCCGGAATGCACAAAATCAACTTTTTTGTATCTTATCGTTTCTTTCTTTGATTTTTTCCGCTTGCCTTCTCTCATTTTTGCTGTATAATATCGGAAGTTCAAAAACAAATCTTTGCGGCAGGAGTTTCCTATGGCAAACCACGAAGCATTTTCTCTCACACCGTTTCCCGTAGATATTCTTTTCACCCGGTACGACGTGATTCAGGAGTGGAATCTTGACGCCTCGGAACTGGTCATGCCCTACTGGCGTCTGTACCGCCCGAAAAACTCTTTCGGATATATCCGGATCAAAGAAAAGGAAATTCAGCTTCAGGCGGGGAAAATTTACCTGATTGCGCCGGACACCGCATTTACATCCTGCACCAAAGGAGGCAGGATTGAAAAATTTTATATTCATTTCACTGCGGGCGGCCCCTATGCGGACTGTTCCGGTTTCATGGTCGAACTGCCGGGCTCCGTGGCACTCCATGCCGTAATCAGCCAGCTCAGCGCTATGCTCGCCGCCCGCCAGGACGGAGACTCCCTGAAGCATCTCGCGGGAGCGCTGGTCAATCTGGCGCTGGAGCAGCTGCCGAGAGAGTATCTGATCACGCACAATAATATCGAATCGCAAATGCTTGCGGTCTGGCGCCTGATCAAACGCGATCCGACTCAGAACTACACCAACCGGAAACTGGCGTCGATGGCACACATGAGCCTGGGAGTGTTCATCAAGAAATTCTACAACAGTTTCGGGATCACGCCGCAGCGCTTCATTCTGGATAAAAAGCTGGAACTTGCGGCATTGTACCTGCTGCAAAGCAGTGAATCTATCGACGGTATCGCGGAACGCTGCGGATTCTGCAACCGCTACTATTTCACGAGAATCTTTACGAAATACCGCAAAATATCCCCCGCCGCATTCCGCAGGCACAACCGTTCGTAGTCCAAACATAAAAAATCTCCGGATTTTTCATTCCGCCGAACTCAGGATTATTCGGCAAGCCAGCGTTCCGCATCAATTGCGGCGCGCGCGCCCATCCCGGCGGCAGTGATCGCCTGGCGATACACATGATCCGCGCAGTCTCCGGCACAGAATACGCCCGCCATGCTCGTATAGGAACTCGCACCCTTCAGTTCAATATATCCCGCCTCATTCATGGCAAGCTGTCCCTTGAAAAGACCTGTATTCGGAATGTGCCCGAGAGCCGCGAAATACCCCTTGCATGGAATCTGCGTCTGCTCCCCGGTGACGACATCCCGAATTTCCACGCCGTCCACTTCCGTATTGCCGAAGATTTCGACTACGGTGGAATTCCAGTGAATCTTGATTTTCGGATTCGCTTTCACGCGCTCCGCCATGATTTTGGAGGCACGGAACGCATCGCGGCGGTGGATCAGATGCACTTCGCTGGCAAAATGAGTCAGGAACGTGGCTTCCTCCATGGCGCTGTCTCCGCCGCCTACGACCACCACGGGAACATTGCGGTAGAACGCACCGTCGCACGTCGCGCAGGCGGATACGCCTTTGTTCAGGAACTTCTCCTCGGAAGGGAGTCCGAGCCAGCGCGGCGTCGCGCCGGTTGCAATGATCAGTGCACGGCATTCGGCGATTTCGCCGTTTCCGAGCACCAGTTCATGGGGACCGCCCTCCGCCAGCTTGACACTCTGCACGGTTTCATTGACAATCTTCGCGCCGAACTTTTCCGCCTGCTGCTGGAATTTGAACATCAGTTCGTACCCGTTGACGGCATCCGGAAAACCGGGAAAGTTTTCGACGTCCGTGGTCTGAGTCAGCAGACCGCCCGGAAGCGGCCCGGCAAGAACCGCCGGATTCAGATTCGCCCTTGAAGCATAGATTGCAGCGGTCAGCCCTGCGGCGCCGCCTCCGATAATGATCACATCTTTTTTCATCAGGATATCCCCCTCTCTGTTCAGGTTTGTTGGATGATATGGTAATATGCCACACAATTCCCCGCCGGGCAAGGGCTTTCCTGGAAAAAAATTTTTATTCTCCGGATGGAGAAGAGACACCCGCATGATGCCCGTCTTCCATGATCCATCGCAAATATTTGCCAGATAACTTCTTATTCGTGGTTTCCATACTTGACAATCCACCAAAACGGCGGTATTTTATTTCGTCATTTTTTATAAAAAAATTAGCATTTTTCTAAAGGAGAACAAGAATGCTGGATAAAATTACTAAAGCGGTTTCATGCGCAATGATCCCGTGCCTCGACAAAGATTTCGTTCCCGCGACCCTCTGGGACAGAGAGTTCCGCAAAGCGGTCAACGCCTCCGGCAAAAGCAAGAATATCGTCATTGCCGTAGAACGCAATCCCGAAAGTGTCAGTGTTTATCCGACCGTCGTATTCGACAACGCCGATTCCTCCGAAATGGCGGCGAACGTCAGACACGTCGAGCGTCTTGTGAAAGGGCTTCTCTGGATGAGGGGCGGCTGGAAAGTCACGATCGCCGGGGATGCGAAAATCGCCGAAGAGCTTGCGAAAATTTACTCTCCCGAGGGCGAACGCTCCTTCGATTACGCCATGATGGGACGTATTTACAGCAACAGGATGCAGATCGTATCCTGCGCCTATGCAGATGCTCCGAAGGCGAAAGAGCCCTCCATGCCGCTCGGCAGGCACCTCGACGGATGCAGAATCGGTTTCGACCTCGGCGGCTCCGACAGAAAATGCGCCGCCACCATCGACGGCAAGCTCGTTTTCAGCGAAGAAGTTCCCTGGGACCCCTACTTCGAGAAAGATCCGCAGTATCACCGTGACGGCATCAATGACACACTCAAACGCGCTGCGGCGCATCTTCCGCGCGTGGATGCAATCGGCGGCAGCTCCGCCGGAGTCTATGTCAACAACCGCGTCCGCCTCGCATCTCTGTTCCGCGGCGTTCCCGAAGATCAGTTCGAAACCAAGGTCAAAGACCTGTTCATCGAGCTCGGCAAAGAGTGGGGCGTTCCGTTTGAAGTCGTCAACGACGGCGAAGTCACAGCGCTTGCCGGTTCCATGGAAATGAATGCAAACTGCGTGCTCGGCATCTCCATGGGCACCAGCGTTGCAGGTGGTTACGTCAACCGCGAAGGCAATATCACGGACTGGCTGAACGAACTCGCTTTCGTTCCGGTCGACTACCGCGCAGGCGCACCTGCCGATGAGTGGTCCGGCGATCTCGGATGCGCGGTTCAGTATTTCTGCCAGCAGGGTGTCGCGCGACTCGTCCCGCTCGCAGGGATCGAACTTCCGAAGGATATGAAATTCGCGGAACAGCTCAAAGAAGTCCAGAAGCTCATGGAAGCCGGAGACGAGCGTGCCGCGAAAATCTATGAAAGCATCGGCGTCTGCTTCGGTTACACCATTGCAAGATACTGTGAATTCTACGATATGGAGAAACTCCTCATCCTCGGGCGTGTCACGACTGGAAAAGGCGGCGACATCATCCTCGCGAAAGCGGCGGAAGTGCTCAAAGCCGAGTTTCCGGAACTCTCCGGCAAAGTCGAGTTCAGAATTCCGGACGAAAAAGGGCGCCGCCACGGACAGGCTGTCGCAGCGGCAAGTCTTCCCGTCATCTGAAGTGCGAAAACGGAGTTTTTTCTATGAAACCTGCACTGCTGGTGCTCGCCGCCGGAATGGGAAGCCGTTACGGCGGACTCAAGCAAATTGACCCGGTCGGTCCGTCCGGAGAAATCATTCTGGACTATTCCATTTATGATGCGCTCAGAAGCGGATTCGGCAAAGTCGTTTTCGTGATCCGTCACGATATCGAACAGGCATTCCGCGAACACATCGGGGCGAAATGGGAAAATAAAGTTCAGGTGGAATACGCCTTTCAGGAACTGGACAGGCTCCCTGCTCCGTTCCGGGTTCCGGAAGGACGCACCAAGCCGTGGGGAACGGGGCACGCGATTCTGTGTGCCTCGGAAAAAATCTCCGAACCGTTTGCCGCAATCAACGCGGATGATTTCTACGGGCGGAGCGGATATGCTCTGCTCGCAGACTGTTTTGCAGGAAATACGAATCCGGCAAAACGTCATTTCATGGTCGGATTCACACTCCGCAACACGCTTTCCGAAAACGGTTCCGTCGCGCGCGGCGTCTGCTGCTGCGATCCGGACGGATTCCTGAAAGAGGTTACGGAACGCACCAGCATTGTCCCGGACGGCAGAGGCGGGGCGTTTTTCACGGAAGAAAACGGGACCCGGGTTCCCCTGACCGGCGACGAAATCGTTTCCATGAACATGTGGGGATTCATGCCCGGAATCTTCGATCATCTTTCGGGCTTGTTTGAACGGTTCCTTTCTGCACGCGGAAACGAATTGAAATCCGAGTTTTACATTCCTTCGGCGGTTGCTTCGCTGATCCACTCCGGGGACGCCGAGGTGAAAGTCATGAAGAGCAGTGATTCGTGGTTCGGAGTCACCTACCGCGAAGACAAACCGGTCGTTCAGGAATCGATTGCCCGCCTGATCGGCGCGAATGTCTACACGTCACCTCTGGAGTAGATCAGTTTATGGAAAGTACAGTGAAGGAAATTGCCTCGAAGTTCTGCATCAAAGACAATTTCATCAAGGCAGAGCCATTTGGAAGCGGACACATCAACGACACTTACAAAGCAGTCTACAGCGTGGATGGGAAAAATGTAAAATACATCTTCCAGAAAATCAACACGAAGGTCTTCCGCAAACCTGAAAATCTCATGGAAAACGTCTCGCGGGTGCTTGACCACTCCGCGAAAAAACTCGGTGCGCTGCCGGACTCTGAACGGCGCTGCATCCATCTTGTCCCCACAGTGGACGGAAAAATGTATTACATCGACGGCGACGAGTGCTGGCGTTCCTACAAATTCATCGACAACGCCCGCACTTACAATACGCTCGAAACGGAAGAGCAGGCATATCAGGCGGCAAAAGCATTCGGCAATTTCCAGATGCTTCTGGCGGATCTTCCGGGAGAGCGTCTCCATGAAACCATTCCGAATTTCCACAACACTCCTTCGCGGCTTTTCGATTTTGACGAAGCTGTCAGAAAAGATGTGTGCGGACGCGCCGGAGCAGCAAAAAACGAGATTCGCTTCGTGCAGGAACACCGCTGGATGGCGCCCATTCTGATTGACCTGATGAAAAAAGGCGAAATCCCGGAACGGATTACGCATAACGATACGAAACTGAACAACGTCCTGCTGGACGATACGACGGGAGAGGGAATCTGTGTTCTTGACCTTGATACAGTCATGCCGGGGCTCTCTCTCTACGATTTCGGCGACCTGGTCCGCACCAGCGTCAGCCCTGCCGACGAAGATGAAACCGACCTTTCGAAAGTCTGTGTCCGGGTGGATATTTTCCGCGCACTGGTCAGAGGTTTCCTGGACGGCGCACAGGGGTGCCTGACAAAGAAAGAGATCGAACTGCTTCCGTTCTCCGGAGAACTCATCACATTTGAAATCGGGCTGCGTTTCCTGACCGACTACCTCAACGGCGACAACTATTTTAAAATCAGCCGGGACAATCACAATCTCGACCGCTGCCGCACGCAGTTCATGCTTGTCAAGCGCCTGATCGAACAGGAAAAAAAGCTCAAAAAAATCGTAAAGGAATTCGTGAAATGAAACGTATTCTCGTCACCGGAGGCTCCGGATTCATCGGCAGCCATATAGTCGAACACTACCAGGGCAATGCCGAAATCCGGGTTCTGGACAATCTCCGCACAGGCAGGCGCGAAAACCTGGACGGACTTGAATGCGAATTCATCGAAGGCGATGTCAGCGACCGCGCCGCAGTTGCCGAAGCAGTCAAAGGCGTGGATTACATCTTTCACCTGGCAGCGCTTGTCAGCGTTCCCGAATCCATGGAAAAAATCGTCGAATGCAATCAGATCAATGCCGTCGGGACAATCATCCTGCTGGAAGAGGCGGCAAGAGCCGGCGTGAAAAAACTGGTTCTCAGCACTTCCGCGGCGAATTACGGCGACAACCCGGTTTCTCCGAAAGTGGAAACCATGATACCCGAACCCAAGAGTCCCTACTCCATCACAAAACTTGACGGGGAATATTACTGCGACATGTTCACCAAGACAGGGCGCCTTCAGACCGCCTGTCTCCGCTACTTCAACGTATTCGGTCCGCGCCAGAATCCGAAAAGCGCCTATGCCGCCGCAGTTCCGATCTTCATCACGAAAGCTCTCGCCAATGAAGATATCACCATTTTCGGCGACGGCGAACAGACCCGCGACTTTGTCTTCGTAAAAGACATTGCCGCCGCCAACGCATTCATGGCGGAACATGACTTCACGGGAGTCTTCAATGTCGCCTACGGCGGCAAAATGACGATCAACCATCTCGCGGAACTGATCGTTGAGATTCTCGGTTCCAAATCGAAGATCGTTCATCTTCCGGAACGCCCCGGCGACGTCAAACACTCCACAGCCTGCGTGGACAAGCTGCTTGCAACCGGCTTCAAACCGTCATGGGATTTCAAACGCGGCATGGAAGTCACGGTAAAAAGTTACGCCCGTTGAAAAAACGTCCCCGCATCATAACGGGAAGAATGATTTTTTTTCGCATGAAAACCTGTTGATTTTTTCACTTTAAAGTGCTATATTACAGCTTATTAAAATTTTTTGGAGAATACAGTCATCATGATCAAGAAGAAAAATCTCGTTTTCCTCGGACCTCCGGGAGCCGGCAAAGGCAATCTGTCCGAAATCATTATCAACGATGAAAAACGGGTCCATATCTCCACGGGAGACATTTTCCGCGCAGAGATCAAGAACGGCACGGAACTCGGCAGAAAAGCCAAAGCCTATATGGATGCCGGAAAACTCGTTCCCGACCAGCTCGTCGTAGATATGGTTGCCGCGAGACTCGCCAAAGATGACTGCGCCAGCGGATTTATTCTGGACGGCTTTCCCCGGACAGTCGTCCAGGCGGAGATGCTGGACGGAATTGCGAAGAAAACCGGGCGCGATATCGACTGTGTCGTTCTCTTCGACGCGCCTTACGACCTCCTGATCCAGAGACTGACCGCCCGTCTCACCTGCAAATCCTGCAAGGCGAACTTCAATAAACTGTTTGCAAAACCGAAACAGGAAGGTGTCTGCGACCATTGCGGCGGCGAGCTCTACCAGCGTTCCGACGACTCTCTCGAAACGGCACAGAACCGCCTGAAAGTCTATGACGAACAGACTGCTCCCCTGATCAAATTCTATACGGACAACGGACTTCTCGCCAAAATCGACTCCTCTCTGCCCAAAGATCAAGCATATGCGGCTCTTCTCGCCGTTCTGGGATGAATCATGAGACCTGAATACGTAGTCCATACTGCTCAGGAGATCATCAAAATCCGCCGCGCTGCGCACATGACGGCGGTTGCACGCGACCGGATCTGCTCTCTGGTTCATTCGGGAATGACAACGAAGGATCTTGACAATATCGCCGGCGAAGTAATCCGCTCCATGGGAGGAGAGCCCGCATTCCTGAATTATCGCGGTTATCCCGGAAATATCTGTATCTCCGTCAATGACGAAGTCGTCCACGGAATCGGGCGGCATGACCGTTTCATCCTCAAGGGCGATGTCGTCAGTGTTGACGTCGGAATCGCCTTCGAGGGCGGAATCGGAGATACGGCGCGGACAGTCTACGTAGGAAGCGAAGAAGATATGCCCAAAGACGTTGCAAGGCTTCTGGAATACACGCAGAAATCGCTGGAAGCAGGGCTTGCGGCGGCACATCCGGGCGGATACGTCCAGGATATTTCGCGCGCCGTCGAAGAGGTCGCGCAGCAGGCACATCTCGGAATCGTAAGGGAATATGTGGGACACGGATGCGGCATCAGGCTTCATGAGCCGCCGGATGTCCCGAATTTCGCCCAGCACCGCAAAGGCCCGAAACTCGTACCGGGCATGGTTCTGTGCGTTGAGCCGATGCTGAACCTCGGTTCCCATAAAGTTTATACGGAAAGTGACGGCTGGACGGTGCGCACCCGCGACGGGGAGCCATCCGCCCATTTCGAGCACATGATACTTATTACAGAGAACGGAACGGAGGTCTTAACTCGTGTCTAAAGATTTGATCAAAGTCGATGGTGTTGTCAAAGAACTGCTGCCGAATACGATGTTCATGGTGGAACTGCCGAACAAACATACGGTTCTTGCACACATCAGTGGAAAAATGCGCCTGAATTTCATCCGCATTCTGCCAGGCGATACTGTGACTCTCGAAATGTCGCCTTACGACCTTACCAAAGGCAGAATCGTTTTCAGACAGAAATAACCGCTCCTCTTTCTGTCATTTTCACAAACCATGTTCCGCTTTTCTGCGGTGCTGTATTTGTGTACCCGTTTCCGGAAATCATTGTAAGACAGACAAATTTTCTGTGTGAAACAAAGAAACCCTCTCTGCTGAAAACATTGAAAATCATTTACAGTCAGCTTCTCTTTTCCATATCTAAAGAACACATTTTGTGAAGGCATCGTTATTCCTGCACCTGCCCGGCCGCTTTTCTGAATCATGAGATAAGTGAAACAGCCGTTTATTTTTAATTCATCTCATCATAGAATCTATTTTGCACGGAATATTTTCCATAAGCTTCAGTGCAGCGATTTCAGTTTCCCATGCAAAACGATAGCGGATGGTATGAGCTGCCGCGGATTCAAAAACTACCTCCGCATGGCTCCCGTTTCTGACAGAACCGCTGATACATACTCCTCCGGGGAGGGATATCCTTTTGAAAGTAAGGTTCTCCCATATTTCCGGCAATGCAGGAAACAGTATCACGACGCCGTTTTTTTCATGGACAATCATTTCAAGAAGCGCAGCAGCTCCCGCCATAGTTCCATCCAGCTGCATGATTTCACTGCTTTCTTTCGGCTTGAGCATATCCTGATGCCGATGCGAGGAAATTCCACGGAAACGCGGCAGATAGACAGTCGCAAGACTCTCATTCAGGAACAGGCGTTTCCATACGTCCAGAAGTACGGATGGCGCTTCTTTCATTCCCCAGCGCGCCATCAGAATGGCAGCCCACGGGTAGGACCACTCGCTCCATTGTCCGCTGCCCCGCCAAATCCAGTGTTCCACTGCATTATCCACTGCTTCCAGTTCATCCGTATTTAGTTCATCTGTAATATCAAAAGGATAAATCATGGAAAGGTGTGAGTTGTGTCTATGGCAGACATCCAGATCCTGTCCCTCCCAGACCGCAACCCTGCCATTGACAACTGAAAAATGCGGAAGCTCTCTTTTGATCCTTTCAAGAAACGGATCAGGTGTCATGCCTGCAATCTTTTCCGCCTCTGTCAGCGCATTTGCCAGCAGGTGACAGCAGGTCAGCTGGTTGGACGGGTTCTTCCCTGTATTCCTCCGGCACTGTTTCCCATCGACCATGACAGGAAACGTGCATCCATACTCCGCAGATATACTGAGCGGCAGTTCCAAAGTTCCGTTTTTTTCCCGGAGCGCCGCCTTGAATACGTTCATAACCCCGCGCATGAATGGCAGAGCGCGTTTGCGAAGAAATACCGTATCTCCCGTATAACGGTAATACATCCAGTAAAGAAGCGCCGTCCAGCCACCACAGACAAAATCAAGAACCGATCCGGCGCCAATTCCACCGCACTGTCTCCCCCTGTCTGTAACGGCATGCGTGAGAAGAAGACCGTCGTCAATCCCGAACAAAGATTTTGCATTATTCCGCATATTACTTTGAAATTCAGGTTGTTCCAACATATCAAACAACGACATCATATGGGATGCCGCACCAATGGAAGGTGCCAGCGTATAGACTTGCTGAACATTGACATTGAAATGATAATCCGCGCTCCATGGAGCTTTCTGGTAGTCTTCAAGCCAGCACCCCTGCAATCCGCACGGGACTCCGCCGGGAAGCGTCGCAAGCGCAAACTTATACAGCGCCAGACGGAAAAAGCGACTGAGAAGTTTATCCGGCAGTTCCAGTTCGGGAACCGTTTTCCAGTAATTCCGCCAGAATCTCCGGTTCTCCTCCAGAACAATATCAGGCTCAAGCATTGCCGCTGGAAGAATATTCGCATCCCTGCTTAAGGCAAGATTCAGCTGATCTCCGGAAAACCACGCCAGAATTCCCGGGTCATCGGGCAACGGCTGGAAACAACCGCCCTCGAAATATTCCGCCGGAGGAATCCCAGCCTTTTCATAAGCGGATTTCAGAAATTCAAATGCCGGATGAAAAACTTTCTGCACGATCAAACCGCCGCAATCCTGTATCAGCAATGAGTTCTGTTTCATGGACGCGAGAATCCGAATCAAACCGGAAGCCGTGCATACAGTAATCATCCCACTGGCATAGTCCAGTATAAGGCGGGAGATTTCTTCCCTTAATCCAAGAACGACCCTCCCTCCGGGAATCCGTGTCGACGGCCACCAGAAATCATCGGTCCAGTATTTGAATTCAGTTGCAGAATCCTGTAATTTTCTGTTGATTGGATCGGTACTGTAAGGATTAAAGAGTCTGATCAAATCATCATAGGGACAAGGCCGTTCCATGATCTGATCATTTCTGCGATCCCAGCATGAGGCAAGACTGAAACATATTTTCAATTCATTCTTCTCTCCGAAAAGAAGAAATCCTGCATCCGAGTTGCCTGTCGGAATCCCAAGATGCACACGCGGCACAGGAAAGTGCACTTCAAAAAAATCCGTCTCAACCATATTCATCCATCCTTCTGTCAGTTTGCAACGGTATAATCTTTTCTGAAAAAATCACGTCGTACGCCGTCACATAACGCCGTATTACAGAGAGAAGCGGATCGCCTATTCTGCCAAAACGACCGCCGGCCATGTATGAGGTCTATTATAGCACCCGCCTCCGTCCGATACAAGCGTAAGCGCCCCTTTGACCTTTCCCGGAACATCCGAATTGGGCACGAAAAGTCCCAAGCCGAATACCCAGCCTTTTTCAAGTTTCATCGGCAACAGGTATTTAGCCGGCAGAAATACCCGATAAGTCAAAGTGCCTCCGTAATTTGAAAAGGTGCTCGGAATATCCTCGGCAACAGTATCATCCTTCGGTGCCGCCGTTGCCAGCCCAAGCTGCGACTCGACAGAACGATTACGATAGACGATTGACGAGTCACCTTTTGCATTTGGATAAAGAGAGTAGGCATAATCGTCTTCATCATAGCCTTTGAAAGAACGGGCTCTGCCGTTTGCCATTGTGTCTATAAACAACTGCACACAGTCATTGTTATATCTGCGCTGCATTTTCGGATATTCGACATGGACAAAATTACGATCATTGACCGTGATTTCGGCAAAAAGCCCGCTTTTGTTCCAGCCGAGCCGGAATGCTCCGCTGGTTTCCGGATTTTCATAGCTTCTGGTGAACAGAACTTGAGGAAGGACATTCCAGTCAAATGAACTGAATTCAGCATTTTCAGGAACCTGTCTGGCTGTTATGCCCTCAAATGAAAGATCGGAACTGAACCGGGAACCGGAATCCGATTTGATTTCGGCATTGAACGGCACGCGCGTAATCTTATCGGCGGAAAGTTTCTCCGGAAGCGGAAGCGTAAAACTGGAAATACCGGAAGCGGGAATTTTCAAACGGTGCCCGTTAAGCGTTCCGGAGAACTCATTCGATACAAAATTTTTCACTACAACACACATTTTATCCCCGCCGGAAGGATTGACCTGTACGGAAACCGGCGATATGCTGCCGAAACCTGAAACAATGGTCGCCTTTTCAAAACTCTGAATCATTTTATCAAGCGTGCCGGGCTTTCCACGGAAAAATACCGGAAAACTTGTCACAGGGAAACGGAACTTGCCTTTCGAAAATGCCCGCGGAGTATTCATCATGTCAAACAACGATTCAAGTGAATCGCCGAAATCAGCCTCAGCAACGGGTGAAGCAAGAGAACCATTGTCAAGATCTTCCAAATGGCACCAGACAGCCGCAACAGGACGTTTCTGCGCATCTTCAAATACATATGCTCTGATGTAAGGCGCAAAACGAATGTCCTTTCTGAAGTAAGAATCCCCAAGCAGATGCCCAAGTGTATTAGCGACAATCTGATTGGCGTAAGGAGTCATAAGTTCATCAAGATATACTCCATTCTGTGCAATTCCTGCCGTAAAACACTTGACTCTGTCGGAGTATTTCAAGGCAACAAGCCATGCCCGGACGCACCAGGCGGCTGTACGTTTTTCCGTCCAGCCGATATCATACGATAAAGTAGTCCATGTCCATGTTCCGCGCTGAGGTGTTGCTCCCCATCTGGCAGCCTTGATGCCCCATGCAGGAATTTCAAACGGTCCCCAATGCATGCCTTCCGGCCAGATTACAGGCGTTTTCCCATATCCGCGTCTGTCCAGCATGGATAAGAGTTTTTCCGTATCGGAATCAAGGTCCGGGGATTCCGGGGATTCACGGTATGGATGTATTGCGATAAGATCAAATTTCACTCCAAGTTTGTTGCATTCGGCAAGAAGCTCATCGGTCTCCGCAATTCCGCCGGTCGGACGCATGTTGCACGGATCATCCTGAAATACCCGGGCATCAGGATTGCCGGCCTTGACTCCATCGACAAAAGCTTTCAGAATTTCCGCATACACTTTGCAGGGGGAATACGGTTTCCACCAGTCGGCAGAAAACTTGGCCATGATTTCGCCGCCGAAAGCCCATGTTGTTATCTGCGGATATTTCGCAGCAACAGTCTTCGCCGCATCTCTGAGCTTCGCCAGATATTCAGGAGTAAGTTTTCCACCGCTTTCCGCCTTGTAATCCTTAATCAGCCAGCGTGGATCGTCTTTGGAAATCCGGTAATCGTTCCATGACATATCGCAGATGCCGAAACCGGCAAGGTTCAGACCATTGCCATAGTAACTGGCCATAAATGCACTGACAGGCTCAATTCCGTAAGCACGGAAAAGCTCAATCGGCTCACGATCATATCTTGTGAGATGGGCAATGGAACCATATCCCACCTTGCGCCAGCGTTCAAGAATGCGCTTGAAATTGTAATTGCGCACGGGAGAAAGGTATGTTTCACAAAAAATTGAACTCAGGCGGTATTTCTTTTTATGGGGATTGATACGTGTGAAACGTGTCATTTCAAATGCCTTGGCCCCATCATCAAGCATATAGTCAGTCCTGACGGTAAAAAGTCCAAGGCCTTTGATTGAATCAAAGTCAAGTTTTACCTCCGCTGTACCATTGGAATCTGTCCTGAACGGAATTGATCTGCTGAACACAGACTCGCCGAAAAAGTTCTTGACGCAAACCGTCATTGAACCTGAAGAATTCTTCTTCGCTGTCGTTACGATCATTGAGGCATCAATCCTGTCATGCTCTGAAATAAAATTGTCCTCCGCTGATGTAACAAGACGGCCTTCCACGCATCTCTGTTCAAAACCGGTTGCCTCACCTCCCTCTTCAAGCTGAAGAGAATCAAGCCATACATAGGAATCTTTATCTGCGGAAGCGGAAAAATATACCGTCAGCGGCATATTTCCGGGAACATTGAAGGTCATGGAATACCGTTTCCATTCCGGAGTAAGCGGAAAGGCTGCCTTTCCGCCGGGTATGGCAAGCCATGCCGAGCCTTTATTGAAATTCGGAACCCAGCATTCGAGCAATGCATTTTCTCCTTTACGGCATTTTGCATACGCGCTGAATGTGTATTTCCCCGGTCCAAGAACAACGGCTCTGGAAACAAGACCATTGCCTGTTTTTAAATTCCGGTAATCATCGCCATATTGTTTTTTTTTTGCAAGAAGCCGTAAACTGTGAAGTCCGGAATGATGCTCGGAAGCATCAATAAAATAAGGGGTCGAATCCCATTTTGCAGGGTTGTAGACATGACCGAAAGCCATGCCGACCAGCCAGCCGTGAAGCCCGCGCTCGAAGGAGGCATTCCCAAGCAGATTTTTGTGTGAATGATCCGGCAGATCAAGATTTTCAACGGCATTGAAGTCCACACCTCCGCGCTGATTTGCGGAAACAGACGGCTTCACGCCTTTCCGGATGTCCAGAACAAGTTCGGCACTCCCGTCTGACGCCGTTTCAAAGACGGTGCGGAAAGATTTATTAAACTTATCGGTATAAAGCATCGTCTTTTCACATTTTCCTTCCGGTGCCATAAGAGAAAAAATATCGGAAGGGGAGTCGGGATAGAATACATAATTATATGGAATGGAGCGTTTGTCAAATACAAATGTCTTGCCATCACTCGTCAGTTTTTTTCTTGATTTATTGAAGAATATACTGGTTCTATCCGCAGTGGAATATGGCAGCATGACAAATATCTCGCCCTTTCGCGGCTCGTAATCCGTATCGCCCGGTTTCTTAAAAACCGTTCGGACGGCAATCAGTCCGTCAAGCTTCAATTCGAGTATCTGTTCGGCAGCCGTCCATACACCTGATGAGCTTTTCTTCCGAAGTTTCCAGATAAAACGGTTTCCGTCTGCCGTCATCGAGCATTCATCTTTTGAGAAGGAATCCCAATCCATCTTACCCGTTTTCATATTTTTCAGCGCTCGGTGCGGAAAGATCTCCGCAAGAACCGCACCGCCTGAATTCATAACACGAATCGTTCCTTCTTTTTTCAATTCAATCCGCTTACTGCCGCAGATGATCATCTCGCCGGAGACAACCGGCATGAAGGTTTCGCTCTGGTCATTTGCAGTTTGACCTTTGTGTTTTTCACGCCAGGCTTTCTGAACCGGAAGCGGGGATAATTTTTCGCTGCCCAAGGATGAGAAACAGACTGAAACCATTGTGCACATAATGGACCAAAGAATTATTTTCCTCATAATCGTATTCTCCTAATTTTGTTGGTTCTGCCAAATGCAAATCCACTCAGCACCCGGCAGAAAAGCATTTGAACTTAATCGAATGGATATAACCGAAAATCAGCTATTTCCTTGCTTCTCCTGTTTATCTTCTCTGCTTCCTCCCTGTTGATGTATTGACTTCTGTCTGCCGTAATTCATCGCAAGTAATTTTTATCGTCATAACCGGAGTTTTCCATAGAAAACATTTTCCATCTGACAGCAAAATATTTCATCGTCACAACATGCCCGTCCGTAAAAAGGTAGCTGGAACTGTCCCCGTGAGCAGATAAATCCACCACAGCGGAATCACCGGTTATGCTTCGCGGGTTGACCTTGCTGTGGAACTCTGTATATTTTGTGAAGGAATGCGTGGAAAGATAAGTCAATCCAAAGTCCTCCGGTTCCCCTTTTTCCGCAAGCAGAACTAATTCAGACGGATGTTTTACTGATGTATTCCTGGTCGGAACTCCCAGACCATTGCCATAACTTTCCTGATATACTCCATTCATGGAATAAGTGCCATTATAATCATAATACCAGGAAGTGCCGTAAGATGTACCATTGGTAACATGCACTTTCCGGTTCGGACAGCGGATGATATCAGTTCTAAGTGAAGAATTCTCCGGATCACGTTGTTTGAAAGGAATCAGAGACAAATCTCCGAACAAACCGCGATATGCATTGGTATGATAATTATAAGGATTATAAAACCAGGGGAAAAAACCGTTGTACATATCTGTATACTGTGCAAAAGCAAGCGCATATTGCTTTTCGGCATTTACACATGATATTCTTTTTCCCGCCTCTTTCGCTTTACTCAAGACCGGCAGCAGCATCCCGGCAAGAATCGCGATGATCGCAATCACGATGAGGAGCTCGATCAGGGTGAAAATTCGTATTTTCACCCTCGAAGTAAGAACAGAGGAACAGGGAACTCTGAAGTAAGAAGGAACGGGGAAACATTTGAACAATCGAACATTAGAACAATTCAACAATTGAATGAAGAAAGAAGAAGTAAGATCATGGGACTGGCAACGTCCTGCCCTGTCCTGCTGCTGCCGGAATGAAATACCAATTTTACTACCTTTCCTCATAAGGAACTCTATCAATGTGAAAAATCTCCTATTTCCCGTCCACCCCCATATCCTATCCATTTTCTCTGCTTCGCTTCTTGTCTGCAAACTCATCTTTTCTCTCCTCTTTTTGATAATTGAATAATCGTTTCTCCAGTATTTTTCCAGGAACAATGTGAACAAAACAGGGTCTCTCCCTGTCTGCGAAATGTTTCAGCTTTTTCTCCTTCAAAAATTTCCTGTAACGAGTGCTCTCTGATATTTCCAAGAGAGTCTTCCGTAAAATCAGTACAAAAAAATGTTTCTCCTCCGGCGGTGACATGAAGATGACGATAGGGTTCGCGGCAGAATCCGCCCTGAAAATGAGGCTGGAATTCAACAGGAACCGGAAATTTCATCTTTTGCAGTTTTGACAATGCACGTGTCAATTTCTCTTCATAACCGGAAACCGCATTCCTGCGCCACTCTCTCGCAAAGCTTTCCGGCAGTCCTCCGCATTCTTTTTCCGTCAGATAGATCAGCTCGTGCAATATGACGCGGTCTGCCGGCAATCCGAAAGGAAGCGATTCGAAAAAATCCAGATTTTCCGGTGTCATGACCGACATCATGACCAGTTCTCCTTCAATTCTGCCGAGAAACGCCAGATTTTCTTTGATCTTCGCAAAAACACCTTTGCCCCGAATCGCATCATGAACTCGTTCCGGACCATCTACGGAAAGATAAATCCTG
>DXVA01000011.1:23085-30127 GCA_019408975.1 Lentisphaeria bacterium
ATCCTGCGGAAATATTTCCGCAGCAAATCCGCATGGAGGTCAGCCAGTGTTCCATTCGTAATCACTTCCAAAGGAAAACTCAGCTTTTCTGCATACAGGACGATATCCCGGAAATATGGATACGCCAAAGGCTCTCCCCCCCACAAAACCAGAACCGCCCCCGGAGCATAATCGTGAATCCGATCCAGCAGCTCCAGCCATTCGGAAAGTTGCAGAGCATCCGGCGATTCCATGTGTTTCTGCCCGCAGAATGCGCAATGCAGATTACACCGCCTGGTCAACTGCAAATGAACTATTTCCAGATTAATGTGCAATGGAAGCCTTCTTTCTTCTGATAAAATCCAATGACTCACGGAAACCTTCCTCCACATTCGCCGGAATTTCATATTCCAGCATTACGGGTCCTTGAAAATCCTTGATCTCACGCAGCAGTGACATCCAATCCATCCGGCCTTTTCCACATGCAGCAGGAAAGAAACCGCAGCCAGAACGGACAAAATCTTTCAAATGCATATATACAATCTTTTCCTGATAACGGCGGTAAAATGCACAAACATCGATATCGACCACAAACAGATTTGCCGGGTCAAAATTCAGACGCATTTCCGGAACCTCTTCCAGAATCCGGTCAAGAGCATTATAATCTGTCGAAGTGCTGGAATAATGTCTTACCGAATCATCTTTTTCCGTTATTACTCCGCCGTGCGTCTCCACAACAGGAATAACCTGTGTGTTTTCCGCAGCGGCATAGACCTTTTTCAGACATTCCAGTTGAATATCCCAGCGTTCTCCCGACACGCATTCAAGCGGAGAAAAACCGGCAAAAATCCGCAGGAAACGAACTCCCAGACAGTCTGCAATCCGAAGCACTTTTTTCACTGTTTCCAGTGAACGGAAACACTGCTCCGGCTCCTCTGAGGTGAAATCATTGCCTGTCGCGGCACAGAGAAGAGTGACTCCGGATTGCGCGAACAACTCCTGAACCTGCCGGATTTCCAGCTCTCCTGCATCTGCCTGAAGCCGGTCATCAGGATGACCGGCAATCCCCAGTTCCAGGAGCTCCACTCCCAGACGCCGCGCCATGGCAAGCTGTTCTTCCAGAACGGTTTCACGCAATCCCCAGGCTGCAATTCCGAATTTCATCATGCCTCCCAGTCCAAAATGATCTTGAACACATTATCACCATTCTCATATTTACAGCGATAGGCTTCGGCGGCTTTTTCGGCATTCCACACTTCCACGGGTAAATGTGAAGTATCGAACTTGCCTTCACTCATCCACTGCAGAATCTGCTCTTTACACCCGGGACCAAGCGCACAGCTCATTGTAATCGTGCAATTTTTGTTGAACCAGAAGTTGTAGGCATCCATTACAATACGTCCCGGATAGTCTCCCTGCAAATGAATATGACCGGCGGGATCGTCATATCCCCAGCCGCCGTCTTTCAGATATTGATGCAGGGAGCCGACGACCTGCGGATTACCGGAACATTCGATTACCACATCCGCAAGTCTGCCGGATGTCAGATCCTGAAGTTTTCTGCACCCGCTTTCCGAATCGAATACATAATCAGCATAATGCTCTGCGATTTCACGCCGGAAGGAATTGCGCTCAATGCAAACCACGCAACTTGCGGGATGCAGTATCTTAACAATCTGCATGGCGCTGATTCCAACCATTCCAGCTCCAATAATGACAACTGTCTGTTTGTTCTGCAGAGAAGATATCTTGCGGATGCCTTTCAACGCAACACAAGGCAGATACGCAAGAACCGCATCCCGGTCACTGACATTATCCGGGATTTTCACCATATAATCAAAAGGCGACGGCGCCGTAAAAGAATCCTTTACAGCAATCCCGACACTCCCCCCCCACGCAGCGCAGACATCTCCGAATTGACGGCACTCATTGATCATTACTCTGTCGCCCGGTTTGAACGGGGACTTTTTATCACGCACGTCCAGGACAGTTCCCATATTCTCATATCCCGGCACACATGGATAAAACAGTGCTTCTGCCGGTTGAAGACCGGAATATGTCTTCATGTCGGTGCCGCTGCTGATCGAACTGAACCGTGTTTTCGCGATGACAGCATTCTCGCGTGGTTCCGTCAACCTGAGCTCCCGAAACACTGTTTTTCCGGGACGTTCAATCACTACTGCCGGACTTTTCTCATACATTTTCTTATTTCCTTTATTCAAAAAAACTAGTTTAGCAAAAGTATAAAATTTTTATGCGGAATCACCTCTTACCAGGCGTGATCTCAGAAGAATGTCATTCTCTGTTTCGCCGCCGTTGATCCTGCGGTAAAGAAGCTGAAACGCCGCTGCTCCCATCTGCTCCGGCAGATTGTCAAACGTGACAAGAGAGGGAGTCAGATAACGCCCCGTTTCAATATTGTCTCCGCCTGCAACGGCAATCTGTCCCGGAACTTCCAAATGCAAAGCCTTCAATGCGGAAATGACCCCGATTGCCATCCTGTCGTTTGCACAGACGATGGCGTCTGGACGGGTCGAATTTTCTTTGAAATATTCAGTAACAGTTTTCATCGCCAGTTCTTCATCAAAACCGCCATAAAGGCATTTGCTTTTCGGAAATTTTATTTCATGCCTTTCCAACGCTGAAAGAAAACCTGCAAAACGTTCCTGTCCGGGAAAACTTTCTCCGGAACCCGCCAGATAAAGGAAATTACGATGTCCGGATGCAATCAGCTCTTCCGTCAGCGCATCCGACATCTCACGGTTGTTGATATTAACCGTAGAGATACCGCTCTGCGGCTCAACTCCGATTCCTGCCACCTTGCGCTTTTCTTCCCGGAATATATTCAGCCATTTCTGCGGCATTTTCATACCGTAATAAATCATTCCGTCAATTTCACGGTTCCGGAAACTGTTAAAAACCAGATTTTCATCCAGAGACGGGTTGAAGATCCGGATCTGGAATGTATAACCGACCTTTTCCGCCTCCTGTGCAATACCGCCGACAATCTGCGCCACATTATAGTCTGTAAAACTACTTTTCCGGCTGATACCATCCTGCGTATTAAGGAGAACCATGATATTGCAGACGATTTCCCTGTTCATGCGCACAGCATGAATGTTCGGCATATAGTTTACTTTACGACAATATGACTGAATTTTCTCTATTGTTGCATCGCTGATATGACTTTGCTTTGCCTTGCCGTTCAGTACAAGTGAAACCGTTGCCTTGCATACTCCTGTTTCTTTCGCTATTTGCGCTAATGTCAGCATCAAGCCTCCCTGTCATAGAAAACTAGTTTAGTATAATTATAATCAAATTTATAATTTTGTCAAGGGGGAAATTGAAGAATTAAAGAAAAAAACGGTTCCTGCACACATCAGTGGAAAAATGCGCCTGAATTTCATCCGCATTCTGCCAGGCGATACTGTGACTCTCGAAATGTCGCCTTACGACCTTACCAAAGGCAGAATCGTTTTCAGACAGAAATAACCGCTCCTCTTTCTGTCATTTTCACAAACCATGTTCCGCTTTTCTGCGGTGCTGTATTTGTGTACCCGTTTCCGGAAATCCTACGCAGGATTTCCAGCAAACAGGCAGCGGCGGTCTTCTTCATTCTCAAGATAAGCCGCAATTCCGGTTCCTCGCAGGGAGTTTCCGACCCGTATTTCATCAGCCTCCATCAGATCCGCAGGAAAAAGGACCGTCTCCTCTGCACCCAGAATCTCAATCTGCCGCCTGCGCCAGATTCCCGGCAGCAGTCCGCATTCCGGCTCCGGCGTAAACCAGCGGGTTCCTTTCCGCACAAAAACATTGGAAACCGCCCCTTCAGCCAACTCCCCTTTCCGGTTCAAAAAAAGCATTTCATGAAAACCGGACTGCCGGGCTGCATGGTACCGGGTATCATAAAAATCCCGGTTTGTTGTTTTATGGTAAAGAAAGACATTGCCTGAATCCGTCCGTTCCGAGGCAAGCAGAAGACGAAGCCCCAGTCCCCGCCAATCCGGTTTGCGCGGAGGCGTCAGTTTCACCTTGACTCTGCCGTCATACTCCAGCAGGAATTTCACGCACGCGCCATTTCCGTAAGCAGGATTCGATTCAAGTTTCGGGCGCATCCGCTCCAAAGCTTCTTCGACGGCGCCCGGAATGAATTTCCGCTTGAAATATTTCTGGCTCGCCTCCGCCCTGCGAATATGCTCATCCAGCAGGGCAAATCCTTCCTGTTTTGTCCAGCGCATCGTTTCAAACACCTGAAAGTCAGGAAGCGCGTAAGTGGCGTAACGGCACTTCAGCAATGCCTCCTGCCACTCCGAATCGGCGCCGGAATCGTAAACAATCCCCCCTCCGACACCTGTTTCGACTCTGTCATGATAACAGGTTAACGTGCGGATCGCGACATTGAAACGGAAAGTAAGGTCAGGGCAGATGCAGCCGATGGCACCGGTATAAACTCTGCGCGGGCTTTTTTCATTTTCAGAGATCACTTTCATGGCGCTGATCTTCGGGGCGCCTGTAATTGACGCCGGCGGAAACGTGGCTTTGAACAGTTCAAAAAGCCTGACATTGTCTTTCAGCCCGCCGTGAACAGTGCTGATCATCTGGTGAACCGTATTGTAGGTATCGACATGGAACAGCGGATCGACAAAAATGGAATCCCGTTTGCAAATCCGCCCCAGATCATTGCGGACCATATCGGTAATCATGAGATTCTCCGCCAGATTCTTCGGGTCCGCCGCCAGGTTCTCCATAATTTTACGGTCTCTTTCCGAAATCGGGGAACGCTTTGCAGTCCCTTTCATCGGGGAACTGAACACATGGCGCCCGTCCGTCGTCTCCAGATACAGTTCCGGGGAGAGGGAAAGAATCTTCAGCCCGCATAAATTCAAATAAGCGGCATAAGGAACCGGATGACGGGTCTGAAGATTCAGGAAAAGCTGTTCAGGGTTATGAACAGGCGGCGCTTCCGAGCGGAATGTCAGATTCGCCTGATAAATATTACCTGCAACGATATTCTCATGAATCTTATTGATTCTTGCGGTATATTCTTCTTTCCTGAGCTCGGGGACAAAAGAAGTCTTCAACACGAAATCATTCCGGTAAGGAAGCCGGATTTTCTCCGGAGACTTTCTGTAACATGCCAGACGGAGAAGCGGAAACTCTCCATCGGGAAGGACTTTCTGTTCCCGGTCAAATGCCGGGGAAGCCTCATAAGAAACAAAACCGGCGATATAACATCCTTCCCCGAGCAGTGTTTCCGCCTCCCTAAAAACAGATTCCACCTCCGGGATGCTCCATGCTTCCAGAATCGTAAACGGCTCCAGAAACAGCCCGGTGCAGAAACAGTCGTTTTCTCCGGGAAGTGTCGCCAGAACCGTTCCGTCACGGCGCATCAGTGAAACAAGTTCAGAATCATTCATGATAATCCATTGAAATAAAAACGCCGGAACAGAAAACTGCCCGGCGGAAAATGTTCAAAATGGTGGTCGCTGGGAGACTCGAACTCTCGACCTCATCCGTGTGAAGGATGCGTTCTAGCCAGCTGAACTAAGCGACCACTTGGAAAAAGTATCGGGTAAGATAACACGATTTCGGAAAAATACAAGTCTTTTTCACGTTTTTTCAATCAAAGACGCCTTTTCTTGGCGGAACAATCTGTCCTCTGGACCCGATACGCGGAGTTATGACCTCCTCTTCCGCAGAAACCGGAGCCGCTGCTTTGCCCGTCCCAAAAACAAGAATCTGGAAGACCTTTGCCGGCTTTGCATTGCGTTCCCACGGACGTCTGTATTCCAGACGAACACCGCTCTTGCCGGGTCCCACGATCTCAAAAGTCAGATTGCGTCTCCCCGGCGCTCCGACAACGTCTTTCTCCGCCGGATTGGAAAACGTATCCGAACATAAAATCAGGACCTTCTCATCGTAAGGGCCTGCAAAGCGCCATACATAACCGGTCGTAGGATTGCTCTCCAGAGAAATCATGAAACGCTCTCCGACCGCGGCAGTCAGAGTTCTGCCGGAATCCGCATCACTCAGCTCCGTCAGAGAAGGCCCCGCGGCACAGGAGCAGAAAACAACAGCAATCAGACAGGACATCAAAAAACTCAACACCATTTTCATGATTTCATTCCTTTATGTATCAGTTAAATCGAAAGCTTCTCCGGTAATGTAACCCGGAAAAACAATTTGAAAAGTTTTCTTTTCATTTTTCTTGACAATATTCCATTCGGAGTGTACTTATTGTTCCAATCAAAAATCATGAAAGGAGTTCATCATGAACAACCGGACAAAAATTGCCTCGCTCGTTCTCTCCGCCGCATTCCTCGCCGCTTCCGTAACCCTCTGCGCCGCAGAAAAAACCATCAAACTGCCGCCGCCGGACAAAACCGGAGGCAAACCGCTTATGCAGTGCCTTACGGAACGCAGAACGGAACGGAAATTCGACTCGAAACCGCTTCCCCCGCAGATTCTTTCCGATCTTCTTTACGCAGCTGACGGCATCTCGCGCCCCGATGGACGGAAAACGGTTCCGACGGCACGCAATCTCCAGTCTCAGGAGGTTTATGCGGCAATGGCGGACGGGCTTTATCTCTATAATCCGAAAACTCATTCGCTGGACCTCGTCAAGGCAGGGGACATCCGGGAAAAATGCGGAATGCAGGCAATCCATAAAACCGCTCCCATTGTACTGATCTACGTCGGAGACGTGTCAAAAATCGGGAAAAACGCGGCGGAAAAAGTATTTTATGCGGCAAACCATGCCGGATATGCCAGCCAGAATGTTTATCTCTACTGCACATCCGCAGGACTCGCCACCGTTGTCTGCGGACTCGTCAACAAGCCGGAACTGGAAAAGGTCATGGGACTGCCCGGAACGAAACGGGTTCAGCTGACCCAGCCTGTCGCTTATCCTGTAAAATAAGCCGTTTTCCGACTTCTGCGGAAAGCCCGGCGGATAAAAACAAGGACAGAAAGCAGGAACTCAAATCCGGGCGTTCTGTCCTTTTATTAAAAAAAATTGGTTTCATAGTGCGATGCTCTGCATCGCAAAAATGCTTCGTGCAGG
>DXVA01000110.1:0-2415 GCA_019408975.1 Lentisphaeria bacterium
TCGTCAGGTCCATCTGGATTTTCACACATCGCCCCATATTCCGGCAATCGGCGCGAAATTTGACAAAAAACAGTGGCAGGACGCGCTGAAAAAGGCGCATGTCGATTCGATCACCTGTTTTGCGTCCTGTCATCATGGATGGAGTTATCATCCGACGGAAGTCGGGAAGATGCATCCGGGGCTCAGTTTCAACCTGCTCCGCGCACAGATGGACGCCTGCCATGAAATCGACGTCAATGTTCCGATCTATCTGACGGGCGGCGTGAACAACCTTGCCGCGGAGGAACACCCGGAATGGCGGGAGATCACAGCCGAAGGCAAGCCGGCAGGCTGGGTCAGCAGCCCGCTTGAACCGGGATTCAAAAAACTCTGCTTCAACACTCCCTATCTGGACTATCTCTGCCGCATGATTGAGGAGGCGGTGCGTCTCTTTCCCGATGCGAACGGCGTTTTTATTGATATCGTCAGCCAATCCCCCTGCTGCTGCAAATGGTGCATGGCGGATATGGAAAAAGAGGGGTACGATCCCCTCAAACCCGAAGACCGCGTACGTTTTGCCAAACGGACTCTGCTGAAATATTATCAGCGCACAACGGCAGCCGCACGTTCTCTCAACCCGGATATGCCGGTTTTCCATAACAGCGGCAATGTGACCGCCGGAAACCGTGTCATTCTGCCCTATTTCAGCCATCTGGAGCTGGAATCCCTGCCTACCGGCGGCTGGGGCTATGACCATTACCCGATGTCCGCCGCCTACTGCCGGAAACTGGATCTCGATTTCCTCGGCATGACCGGGAAATTCCATACCACATGGGGCGAGTTCGGCGGATTCAAACATCCGAATGCGCTCCGTTACGAGTGCGCCGCAATGCTTGCGCAGGGATCGAAATGCAGCATCGGCGATCAGCTTCATCCCTCCGGCAGTCTTGACGAGAGCACCTATGAACTGATCGGAGCGGCTTACTCGGAGGTGGAGCGGAAAGAACCCTGGTGCGGACACGTCAAAAGCGCCGCCAATGTCGCGATCCTTTCCAATACGGCATTCAATCCCGGCTCGACTCCCGAAGGCGCCTGGGCTCCCTACGGCGAAGTCGGCGCATCCCGTCTCCTTCTGGAAAGCCACATCCATTTTGACGCCCTTGATCAGGAAATGAGCTTCGATCCTTATCAATTCCTGATTCTTGCCGATGACCTCCGCATTTCGCCTGAGCTCAAGGCGCGCCTCGACGCATTTCTTGCCCGCGGCGGAAAACTGATTCTTTCCGGAGAGTCCATTCTGCGGAAAGACGAAGATGTCCCGGCATTCGATCTTCCCTGCGAATACGCGGGAGTCAATCCGCTGTTTCCCGATTACATCAAAGCCGCGCCGGAATTTGCCCCGGATTTCGTGAAAACGCCGTTCGTGATGTACCGTCCGTCGCATCGGATCAAAGTCAATGCGGGAGTGTCGCTCGGACAAATCTACGATCCTTACTTCAACAGGACTTACGCCCATTTTTCATCTCACCAGCATACACCTTACAAGCCGGACTCCTCCGGTTATGACGCGGGCATTATGACGGATAATATCCTGTATTTTGCGCATCCGGTGTTCGGGCTCTATGCGGGATACGGCAATGTTGCGCTGAAACAGTTTGTCGCCAAAGCGATCAGAGCGTTTGCCGGCGCGGAACTGCCGATTCACACGAACCTGCCGTCGCAGGGGCGTGCCACGCTGATGAAGCAGGAGGAGGAAAAACGTTACATTCTGCACCTGCTTTACGTGAATACGATCAACCGCGGCAGCAAGATGGAAATGTCCGGCGGAAACGTCCGCAATGCAACGACAATCGAAGTGATCGAGGAACTCAATCCGATCGACAATATCACAGCTTCGGTAAAGGTGCCCGAGACGATCCGCAGGATCACTCTGGAGCCGCAGGGCATCGAACTGCCCATACAGCAGAAAGACGGCAGGTATGAAGTCAAACTTGACCGTCTGACCTGTCATCAGATGGTGGTTTTCCATTACTGATTCCATCAGAAAAACGCAGGATTTTGTTCCGGGCGGAATCCGGGAAGATTCCTGCGTTTTTTATTTCAGCAGGAAATTCCCTTCATAGTGTCCGGCAAGAAGGCGGTAGGCGTCATAAACATCCTGGGACCAGGAGTCGTCTCCGCCGACACCGCGCTGGGCAAGGTCCAGAGTCAGTTCCCAGAGAGATTCCTCCGGGACTTCCCATGCGTGCCTGCATTTCGCGAGAGTTTCACTCCGGCAGGGCAGAATCGTAAAACCGAACAGTGCATCCGAAGTGATTTCCAGCGAAGCGCCGTCTTTTCCCGCCAGAAGCAACCGACGTGTATCGCAACGCTGGCTGCATTCCTGTGGACGGGCATAAGGCACAAAAAGTTCCTCCGGCAACATGGCGTAACATC
>DXVA01000110.1:2425-12535 GCA_019408975.1 Lentisphaeria bacterium
CATGAGGGCCGCGCCCATGCCACTCCACTTTTGCAACGGCTTCACGTGCCAGCAGCAGGCGCAGTCCGACACGTGCGGGTTCCGGACCGTCGAACGAGAGAGAGGCGCGAATGCCATCGCTCCGCTTGAAAAAACCGAGGCTTGTCCTGAACTGTTCCCGATGCGCGGCGAAACGTTCCGGAAAACGGCACCCTCTGTCATTGTCCGTCCACACCCTGCTCAATACGATTTCCGGTTCGGAAAGAAGCCCGTGCAGAGAAAGAGTCTCCAGCGGCGTTTCTTCTGCGGGAAAGAGAATACCGGGAGCGAATTCGCGTTCCGTGGTTTCCGCTCCTCCGATTGTTTCCCCGCAGGAGTTTTCAAGGAAAACCTGCCAGATGATTTCACCGTCCCCGGGCACTTCCGACAGGCGCGGGATATGAACACTTTTCTGCGGCGGAACGTCAAGCCGCAAATCACCGGATGCATGAATTTTTCCGTTGTGGAGGAGACACCAGTGAATTTTGAAATCCTTCAGATTCGTGAAATAGTGTTTGTTCGTCAGAAGCAGTTTGCCATTCCGTCGGTCAAACTCCAGCGCAAAGGGCTGCTGGACTGCACGCATTTCATAATATCCCGGATGCGGTTTTCGGTCGGCGCTTACCAGACCGTCGCAGCAGAAACAGCCGGAATTCGGCACATCATGGAAATCGCCTCCGTAAGCGGAATGAGGGTGAAGCACACCGTTGACAGTCATCGAAAGTGCATGATCGCACCATTCCCATACGAAGCCGCCGGTCAGACACGGGTGTTTTTCAATTACATCCCAGTAATCTCGCAGATTGCCCGTGCTGTTGCCCATCGCGTGAGCGTATTCGTTCATGAGGAACGGCTTGTCTGTCGGCTGCGGCCCATGCTGGCGGAGCGAAGAAAGTTCTCCGTGCTCTCCTTTGCGGACTGCGGTTCCGGCGACATATTGTTCGAGCCATTGACAGTTCGGATAGGTCTGGCTGTCGAAATCCGCCGCAGCGTTCATATCGGCATACTGTGCCGGGCGAGGGTCCAGAGTCCGGAGCAGATCACGGGCGGTTTCAAACGCCGAACCATATCCGGCTTCATTGCCGTAGGACCAAAGAGTGATGCAGACATGATTCCGGTCGCAGACCGCCATCCGCCGGATGCGGTCCAGCACTGCGTCCACCCATGCGGGATCGTCTCCGGGCAGCACGCATTTGTGGTAGGAAAGACCGTGTGATTCAATATTCGCCTCGTCCATCACATACAGCCCGAACCGGTCGCAGAGCTCGTACCAGAGCGGGTGATTCGGATAATGGCTGCAGCGGACCGCATTGAAGTTTCCCGCCTTGATCATGCGGATGTCTTCCAGCATACCTTCGCGTGTGACGGCTCTGCCCCGATCCGGATCGAATTCGTGGCGGTTCACTCCTCGGAGCTTGACGGATACGCCGTTGAAGAAGAGCTGTCTTTTCCGCACTTCAATGGAGCGAAAACCCGTCCGGAAATGGCGGATATCGCAAATTCCGTTTCCATTCCGCAGGATCAGAGTTACCTGATACAGCTGCGGCTTTTCATGGTTCCAGAGATTAAACGCATTCAGCCTGCATGTCGGGATTTCCCCCTTTTTCACCACGGACGAAAGATTTCCGACACGCATTTCCAGCAAACAGTCATCGCCGCACGCTGCGGACAATTCCACATTCGCACGAATTGTTCCCCCGGCGGCATCCGCGATGATCTGCGCATCAGCAATATGGCGGGAGTCCACCGCATAAAGAAAGATATCGCGCGTTACGCCGGAGAGACGCCAGCAGTCCTGGTCTTCAAGATAACTTCCGGAACAATATTTGTACACCTGCAATGCGATTTCATTTTTCCCTTTCCGAACAAGCGGGGTGATATCGAATTCGGCAGGCACCGATGAATCTTCGCTGTATCCGGCAAACCTGCCGTTGATCCATACTTGAAATGCGTTCATGACGCCGCCGAAATACAGTATGGTCTTCCGTCCGCTCCATTCTTCCGGCAGTTCAAAACTTCTGCGGCAGCTTCCGGACGGATTGCGCTCTTTGAACGAGGTGTAGTTTTCCGGCGGCGTCGATGAGATTTTCGGAGGATCGACTTTGAACGGATATTCGGAATTCGTATAGATCGGGGTTCCGTATCCGGAGCACTCAAAGCAGCAGGGCAGTTCAATGGTTTTCCATGCGGAATCGTCAAAGGCGGGCGCCTCGAATCCCGCCGGCAGATGTTCCAGATCCGGCGACCAGTGAAACTTCCATGCGCCATTGAGGGAAAGACGCCAGTCGTTCACGTCGTATAAGAACTCTCCGGATTGTATTTCGAGCCGTTTCGACGGCCATGACGCAGCGCGCGGCGGCAGTTTGTTTACGGAAAGAAGACGCGGGTTTTCAAGAAGTTCCAAAAGTTGCATAAAGCCGTCCTGAATATGATTTTCTGAAAATATTTTCCCGTAAATTAGCGTAAAAAGCCGTTTTTGCAAGCAGAAACAGAAAAATCTCCGTTGAGATGGAAAAACCTGCGATATGCCGGGCCTTTATGTCCGGAATCCCGAAACCAGTAAAAAAAACGGAAAAAATACAATTTTTCCCTTTTCTCTGCCCGTTCTCCTGATTCCGGCTCTTAAATGTTTCGTTAAATTCATTTTTTCAAGTGCAATATGATGTAAAAACCAGTAAAAAAAATAGAAATGCGGGTATCATTTTTCAAAAAAACGATTATAGTTAAGTCCTCAGGATGTCCGGCTTCCGAAGCCGGGCATAAATCATTTTACAACAAAAGAAAGGAATGATGAAAATGAAGAAAAAACTCTCGCTCCTGCTTGCAATGACCGGAGCGGCGGTCCTGTTCGCCGGTTGTTCCACAGTTCAGTACGCTGGCGGCAAAGAGCTGAACGGTCAGGCTATCACGGCATCCGGGACCTCGGTTGCACACGTCAGCGGTTATTCCAGCGGACTCTATCTGCTCTCGATTCCTCTGATTGTCGGTTCGACGGAAAATCCCAGCACGATTGCATTCGGTGAAGATTCCGTCAATGTCACAGCCGTTACGAAAATGGTTACAAAGAAGAGCAAAGAGTTGAAGGGCAGCAAAACGATCGACCTCGTTTCCATGACCGGCAGTACCAATATCCCGATTCCGATCCCGTTCATCTTCTACTGGAAGACAGCCACGGTTTCCGGCAACTCTGTTAAATAACCCGCCTGATACGGAAAACTCTAAATTAGGAAATCTATCATGAAAAAAATCATGCTTCTTCTCTCTATTGCCGCCGTCGGCCTCTTCATGAGCGCCTGCGCCAGCGTCGAAGTCGTAAAGGACCCGAATCTCAATGGACAGGCCATCGCGAACAGCGGCAGAACCATTGCCCATCTTGACGCGCAGAACTGGGGTATCTACCTCTTCACGATTCCGCTGCTGACAGGCTCCACGGAAAATCCCGGCAGCATTGACGTTCTCAAGGACACCGTCAATGTTCCTTCCCTGATGCCTGTTCTCACAGCCAAAAGCAAAGCCCTCGGAGCCTCCAAGACTCTGAACCTTGCTTCCCAGTACAGCGAAAGCGGGCTGATCTTCTACACCCGTTCCATCAATATTTCCGGAAACGCCGTCAAGTAAGTCCGGCTTTTCTTTTCAGAACCAGCCTCTGTTTTGCGGAGGCTGGTTTTTCTGTTTCCGGAGTCTTCCGCAAAAGCTCAATATCTCCGTGAAGCCGGTTGAAAAAACGGAAAAGGAGAGCATATTTCCTGAAAACAGAAATCTCAGCCGAAAACAAGGAAGATTGAAAATGCTGCATACTCAGGCACCGGACGGAAAGGACTCCGGAATATGGAACAGCGGTATGAAGGATTTGCCGGAAACGCAACTGCTGTTGAATTCATTATTTCAGGATCATGCTGTTTTTCAGAGGGGAATGTCCATTCCCGTATGGGGCAAGGCTGCTCCGAACCGCCGGATACAATGTTTTCTCGGCGGTGTTTCCGCTATGACGGCAAGCAACGCCGACGGCAGGTTTTTCCTGCGTCTGCCCCCGTTTGAAGCCGGCGGGCCGTTTGAACTCAAAATCCGGCAACTGCCTGACGGTCCCGAAAGAATTCTGCATGATGTCTGGGTCGGGGAAGTTTATCTGGCTTCCGGGCAGTCCAACATGGAACTGCCGTTGAATGCCCTTCGGGAATATGCGGAAATGTGCGCATCCGGCGAGTTGAACCTGTCTGCCGTTCGTTATTTCAAGGTTCCCAGAATGGCTTATCCGGTACAGGCGGAGGATGCACATGGAATCTGGCAGGCTGTGTCTGCGGAATCGGCGGGCGGATTTTCCGGCATGGCATTTCTTTTTGCCCGCAGCCTGGCGGAACGGGCAGGCTGTAAAGTCGGTATCATAGAAGCATCGCTGGGCGGAACCGGGGCGGAATGCTGGATCAGCCGCGAAGGGCTTATGAAAAATTCCGTATGGAGCCGTCGTGTCGAGGCTTTCGACTGTAAAAAATATGATCCGGCAATGTATGAGCATCTTCCTGCGGGAAAGTTGATGCCTGCGCCGGATGAACAGATCATGCAGGGGATCAAGACGCTTTTTCCGGCTCCTCTGCCGAATGAAGGAGTCAAGGCTGGATTCGCCGAACCGGATTATGACGATGCGGACTGGGAATCTATGGAGCTGCCGGACAGCTGGACGCTTGCGGGATATCGCCATGCCGGGGTGTTCTGGTTCCGCCACGGAGTGGAACTGCCGCAGGAGTGCCGGGGACGGGAGTTGACCCTCTCGCTTGGCGCGGTCGACAAAGGCGACATCACCTACTTCAACGGAGTCGAGATCGGGAGGACCGGCGACGGCATTGATCTTGCCCCGACTTTCCAGGCGAGGGTTTACCGGGTTCCCGGCGAACTTGTACGTGCGGGGCGCAATGTCATTGCCGTGCGTGCGGCGTCGCAGGTTTCCATTGTCATGGACGGCGGTCTCATCGGCCCTGCGGAACAGATGTTCCTGAAGACGCCGGAAGAACGGATTTCTCTTGCGGGGAGCTGGAAACTGCGGCAGGAACATGACTGCGGCAACGCCGGTTCGGACTTCATTCCGCAGTGCGGCCCGGGAGAACCGCACACGATGCATACTCTGTTCGACAATATGATTTGCCCGCTGATTCCCTATGCCTTGCGCGGCGTTCTCTGGTATCAGGGGGAATGCAACGCGATTTCCGGAGCGGCGGAATATCAGGAACTGCTGGAGAATCTGATTGACGACTGGCGCGGGCATTGGGGACAGCGCCGCCTTGATTTCCTGATCATTCAGCTTCCGGGCTATCAGCGCCGCCGCACGGTTTCCATACACAGCCAGTGGGCGCTTCTGCGCGAGGCACAGTATCTGGCGGGTCGTTCCAGAGACGCGGAAGTGGTCGTGAGTTACGATACCGGCGATGAAAACAATCTGCACCCGATAGATAAGCAGCCAGTGGCGCTGCGTGCCGCGGAATGCGCGGCGGCTCTGATTTCGGGGAGGGATGTTCCGCGCAGCCCTGTTTTCTCTCTCGTGACATCCGCAGAAAATGCCCTTCGCATCCGTTTTGAAACATGGGGCGGGAAACTTGTGTTTCACGGAAAGCCGTCCGGTTTTGCTGTTTGCGGCGCGGATGGGGTGCTTCATCCTGCGGAGGTCCGTATCATCAGCGATAATGAACTGGAGGTTTTTCACCCGGATGTTCCGGAGCCGACCGCAGTTTATTACGCATGGAGCAATTTCCCGACCGGGAACCTGTATGGTGACTCCGGTCTGCCTGCGGTTCCGTTCCGCTGGATTGGATAATGAGCATTTGCATCATGGAGGATCAGGCAGTAGATTACCTGATTTCATCATCTGAAAACGAAAGGAGCGTCGATTATGATCCGCAAAGCATTTTATATGGAAGTCCGCCCGGGCAAACTCGGAGAGTACACACACCTGCATAATCCGATCCCTGACGAGCTTGCGGCGATTCTGAAGCGTCATGGAGTTTCCAACTATTCGATCTTTCACCATCCGGCGACAAATGTGATGTTCGGCTATCTCGAAATTGCGAGCGAGGCGGAATTTGAAAAGATCGCATCCTATGAATGCTGTCATAAATGGTGGAAGCTCATGACCCGGTATCTGGTTACGGACTCCCCCGATTCCGCCAAAGCCAAAGAAGAACCGATGGATGAAGTTTTTCATCTGAATTAATGCGAAAACAGTTACAGGTTCGTTTCGATGCCGGGAGAAAGAGGTTTTCTCCTTTCTCCCGGCATCTTCGATTCTGCCGTAAGGGAAAACACCGATTTGTTATTTAATCCTGATGATTTTCGCCTGACCCGGTTTCAGACGCAATGTGAACTCCTTTTCTGCTGAAAGAGTTTTGTCATTCAGCAAATCCCGGATTTCCGTATTTTTCTGAACCGGAAAACTTAAAGTTCCGTCTCCGTCGGCACTTTCCGCGACACCGCAGAAAATATATGTCGCATTTTTCAACGCAAAGATCGCTTTTTCCATTTTCCCGTCGCTCTTGACCTGTTTTGTCCATGCCGGGAGCGGATCATCCGAAACGACTGCCGGTGCGGCTTCGGAAAAACGTTTTACAGTATTCAGAACACGTTCTCTTACAAGTCTGTATTCCGGGTTTGTTTTCCTGCTGAGGTAATTGCTGGCCATAAAGTAGAATACTCCCCGCGCGCCCCAGATCACCGGCATGACAAATTGCGACTGGTTATAATCAAGCGATTTTGCACTTTGCGCCATGAAATCCGCTTGTCCGAAACAGTGGATTACAGGTTTGTCCGTTCCCAGATTCAAGGCGCACAGGAGTTTTATGGAAGGCGAACACCCCACAATGATCGCATCCATGCTGTTCCGCAAATTCGGATCGGGATTTTCATAAGCGAACCATTTATGTTTCGGATCATATCTGTGAACCGCGTCATAAGCAGCCTTGATCACCGGATACGGCGTATTCTTGATGGAACGGGTTTCATCGACATAATATCCGAAAAGCGCCGGATGGTTCTTATAAACATCGAGCCATTGCGGGAAACGTCCGATGAAATCCGCTTTTTCCGTGTACCGGTGGGGAAGCTGGATCATGACATACACTCCCAGCCGCTTCGCATCGTCCAGCAGTTTCTGCGTATTGCGGAATGCCTTTTCATTGAACTTCACATCGGGGAATGCATTGCAGACGTCCTCCCTGTTCGAAGCATAGGTATGAATTACATTGTAACCCTGCTGAACGAGTTCATCAACAGAGAAGTCCCAGCCGATTCCTGCATAAATTCCAACAGGAAAGAACTTTTTCCCGTTGATTTTCACACAGGCGTTCCGGGAGAAATCAATACCCTCCGGAAGAGTCATGATCCGGTTGATTTCCACCCGTTTCATGCCGACAAGGGCGTTGTCTTTCCTGTCAAAGAGTTTTCCGATCAGCCACGACTTCCCATCCGTGATCCTGTTCATCGGGATCATGATTTTCCTGCCTTTGACCTGGCAGTTAACGGCTTTACCGTCTGACGGGTAATATTCCGCCTCGATTCTGAATTTCTTCAGGTTCTCATCGGAAAATCCGTTCACGATGAAATCTGCGGTGGCGTTACGGTTGTCCGGGGTGATGAACACATCATGGGAACTGACGGAATGAACATTGAAATCCGGGATGATCCTGCCGATATCCTTTTTGGCGAGAGAAGTCGGGTAAAGACGGATATTCCGGTACCACAGTCTTACGGCAGAGCGGTTCTGCAGCGTCAGGATCACGTTCCCCTTGACATTTTCCGCGACATGGAACAATCCACGGACAGTTGTGTATTTCCGAGCCGGCACCAGCCACCATGACTTCATGAAAACGCCCGTTCCCCAGAATGTCGCATCCGCGCTGAGAGCCGGATTTATGTCCGAACGGTAATCGAACTGAAATTCATAGACTTTGCCGGGTTCCAGCTTCAAATCCTGCTTGAAACGGATTTGATTGATATATTCCGTTCCCTTGAAATGAATCAGAACACCGCCATCGTCCGGCTTCAATACCGTTTTGCTTTGCGGCGACTGCTGCCACTTCACCCAGTAATGGGGAACGTCAGGCTGCCAGCAGGGAGGTTTCAACTCCCCGTTTTTCAAAAGATTTTTTCCGGTGACATATCCGGTTTCGCCCGCCGCCAGACCGGCTGCCAAACAGATGGCATACAATCCCGTCATCATTTTTTTCATTTGCTTTTGCTCCCTGTTGTTTAAAATCAGTCTTTCATTTCTTTGAACCCGCCGCGTCCTCCGCCGAGAGAAACCCATGCGGGACTGCGGTAACGACTCCTGCCTGGCATATCATTCATTCCTTTTTCCTGCCCGGGAATCGGATTCTTCACAGAAATCACATGCCCCCCGAAACAAAGCGCATTCATATCACTTTTACGCCCATGACGGTAACGGGTGCAAATACTTCCCATATCATAAAAACCGCCCAGTGCAGTATTGCTGTCGTAAATCCACAATAAATCAGGCGAACGCTTGGGAAAAGCCGCCAGTTGCCCTCGTTTAATTCCATTCGGGGCGTATCCTCCCCAATAGTTGGTATCGTTTGGACCACCGGTAAAGGTATCGCCATTCATACCGTAGCTGGTCTTCAAATAAAAATCATCCGCTGTCGGTTTTGCCGGATTGTCCGGTGGAGTCTTTCCCTTATCCGAGGGGCAGACATACGCCTTGAAAATTTTGAGATAACCCAGATCCGCCAGATTATAAGACCATACATTTCCCGACCAGCGTGCTTTGGAGCGCATGGGAAGCATAGAATCATTGTAGTCATTGGAATACATTTCCATGGCAAGCCCGATCTGTTTCAGGTTGCCGCGGCAACTGGTGCTCTTTGCCTTTTCACGTGCAATATTCAATGCCGGTAAAAGCAAGCCAGCCAGAATCGCTATGATTGAAATTACGATTAAAAGTTCTATTAAGGTGAATTTTTTGCGCGCTTTCATACGATATTAATTCCTTTCCGTTGATTTATTGATTAACAATTCGGCTTTGCCGTAATAAGGCGCCACCGAAGCTGATACCTCGCCGCGAATATCTGAAAGCAGAAGATTGATGGCACGTTCCGCGAGACTTGCGCTGTCTGAACGGATTGAAGTCAGCTTTGGGCGCAGCAGATTGGAAAAACGGTAGCGGCCTCCAAGCAGAATATCCTGAAACAGTACAATGCCGATCTCTTCCGGTGCGGACAACCCCGCAGCCTCCATTGCCTCAATGACATCTGAAACCAGCCAGGAGAAACAAATATATGCCGTATTCCCGTTTTTCCTGTCAAGCAAAAGCGATTGCAGTCTTCTGCATAAATGATTCTCCTCATGGGACGGCTTGAAGACAGAACCGGATTCATCGCCAACCGGATATGATTCAAATATCAAATTATTCCGGATACAGGCATCATGAAAAGTGCCGCACTGTTGTTCCAATATCTTTTCCTGGGCTTTGGGAAATACAAATACGGCTTTTCCGTAGTTCCTGCTTTTCAGATGCTCAATGCAGGCTTTGAGCGCCGGCGTATAATCCGTCTGGACAACGGGAAATGATGTGCCGTTCACTCCGCGCTCCAGCATGACCAGAGAGCGTTTTTCTTTTCGGATTTTATCCAGCAGCGGCAGAAAAGAGGCGTCATCCGAGCTGCTGGGCTCCCAGATGATCCCCTCCACGTTCCAATTGAGAAAGGATTGCAGCGCGGCCTGTTCCATGCCGGGACGCGGATGTGCCGTAAACTGAATCAGAAGTTTGAATCCGTTTTCACTGGCAATGCGCTCAATGCTGTCCATGACCTCCGGCTCGTTCCATGGAAGCATCAAGCCAAGCAGTTTTGTCTTGTTGGTGCGGAGTGCGCATGACAACGGATTCTGGTGATAATCCAGTTTGGCGGCTGTATCAAGAATCAGTTTGCGGGTTGCGGGAGAAAAACGTGGATTGTCCGGATTGCGTATCACTTGTGAAACGGACCCGCTGGACAAGCCGCAGCAACGTGCGATGTCTTTCATGGTAACAGCCATTTTTATTCCTTCCATGTTAGGTTTTGTCAAGCTACTTTTGCAACTTTTTCCTGTTTTTCT
>DXVA01000111.1 GCA_019408975.1 Lentisphaeria bacterium
AGTATATTCTGTTCCTGCTTGCCCTGCTTTTTTCAGGCGGGCTCTACGGAATTGCAACCGGGCCGCTGATCTTTTCCGACGATTTTGAAACTGTGGGTCTCTTTGCCGAAAACTGGGATGCCTTCAAGGGGCTCAAACCTGAAAGCGGCTATGTGAAAATCAGCGGCAACGGGCATATCCAGCTCCGCAGGAAGATGACGGACAAAGACTTTGCCGTGTCCGCCGATCTGACTCCGGGGAAAAATAACGGGGAATACGGTCATACCGGATTCGTCATCGACGGCATTCACTTCATGATTTATGCAAACGGCAAAGCGGGAACCGCCTACCGTCCGCCGACCTACAAGCGTTCGCTTGGCCATGCCGCCAACATCCCCGGTTATCATTTTGGCGACAGCTGTAAAATGACTGTGATCCGCCAGCGGACCGGAGAATCGCGCAAATATGTCTTCATGATCAATGACAAGCCGTTGATCACCTTTCAGGACAGCAGCATGATACCGACGGACACGGTCAAAATTTATGCCTATCGCGCCAGTCTTGCGATTGACAATGTGACAGTCCATTCCGTTGCGAGAGGTTCGGACTCGCCGAATCTGGTGATCAACAGTTCCTTTGAACATCTGATTGACAACATGCCTCCGTATGTCAATCTTGCGACGCAGCGCGGGCTGACATGGAAAGCGCCTTACAGCGAATACCTGAAAACTGCCGTGATTGACACGAAGGAGAAACATACCGGAAACAATTCGCTCCGCCTGACATGGAACGATTCCGTTCAGACTACAGGGTTTCTGATGTGGAATGCCGGATGCTCTGTCGGAAAACCGGTGACAGGAAGTGTCTGGCTCAAGGCGGACCGTCCGGGCTTGAATGCGACCCTGAATTTCTGGGAGCTTCATCACAAGACTCACTCTCTGAAGATCAAGGTTGCGGATCGCTGGGAACGTTATGATTACACTCTGATGAAGCCGGAACGCAATATGGTACAGTTCGGAATCTCGCTTAGCGAACCCGGTGTGATCTGGGCGGATGATGTTCAGGTGGAACTCGGAGAAAAAGCGACTCCTTACAAAACAAGCGCTCTTGATGAGGATAAGTTCAGCAGTGCGCCTGAAAAAACGGCGGAAATTATGCCTGATGTCAGGATCGCCTCTGCGGAAAAAGCTCCGGTGATTGACGGAGACCTTTCCGATTTTCCGAAGGCGTGCAGGGTGGATGCCTTTCTGCACAAAGGGAGCGAAGCACCGAAAAACGGCACCGTGGCATGGCTTGCATGCGACGAAAAGAATCTTTACGTGGCGTTCCGCTGTGTCGTTCCGGATGCCTCGAAGGTGGAGGCGAAAGAATTTCCGCGCGACATGGGCTCTGTCTATCAGCCGGAAAGCATCGAAATGTTCTTTGACCCCGCGTTCAGCCGGAAACAGTATTACCAGTTTGCGGTGAATGTCGCGAATTCCCAGGCTGACTGCGGCCCCGGACGCAATCCCGCATGGAACGGAGACTGGAAAAGCGCCGTAAAGATCAACCGTGCGGAAAACAGCATTGACTATGAGATTGCCATTCCGTTCAGTAATTTTGCGGATGCGGAACTGGCGGATGTCTGGGGATTCAATCTCGGACGCAACTGCGGGGAGTCCCGTCAGCTCCTTTCCCTGCTTCGGACGCCGCAGCTGAACTACCATCTGGTTTCAATCTACCCGAAACTGGTGTTCCCCGCAGGAGCATTGAATTCCGCGCGCATCGGTTTTGCGGCTCCCGTGTTATATAAAGGAGCGGACGGCAAGGCTGCATTTGAAGTCACGGTGCGGAACATGACCGGCAAAGCGATCAAAAACGGAACACTCCGGCTTCTGGATTCGAAGACAGGAAAAACATTGGGCACCGCATCTGTCAGTCTGCCCGTCGGCAATACCGCGGTAAAACTTGCATCCGGGCTTGCCGATTCCGCAAGGAATTGCGATGTTACGGCTGTGCTTTCCGGTGCGGGCAATACGATGCTTACCCGGAAAAATTTCATCCTGAGTGTGACCGGATCACTTAATTTATACAGTCGTTATAATTTTTACACAAAGGATGAAAAAGCGGAATTTCTCGGAAGCTGCACCCTGCCTTCCGGAAACTGGAAGGGCGTTGCTACTGTCGCCGGGAAAAAAATCGATTTCAAGGTGCTGCCCGATTTGAGGGTGCAGATTTCGTTGAAGGGTTTCACTCCGGGAAAATATCAGGTACATTTTGAGATTTCCGGGGAAGGCGGAGGGAGAGTATCTTCAGTTGCGGAGATGTCGGTCCTGTCGGAACGGAAGGCTCCTTACTGCAGGATTGACAGAAAAAACCGCGCACTGGAAATCAATGGAAAGCCTGCCCTGACTGTAGCTCCATTCCTCGGAGTGGAACGGCGGTTCACGCCGGAGATGGCGCGGAATCTGGTCCGGACTTTTGCCGACGCGGGATTCAAATACCTGACCTGCGGCAGTCATGAGCCGGATAACGACGCAACCCGCGCATTTATGAACGAAGCGGAAAAACGGGGAATCAAAGTCATCTACTGGAATTTCTATGCATGGCGCATGCGTGATCAATGGAAACCGGAGGAGTTCGCCGCAAAAATACGGCGATATCCGAATCTGATTGCCCTGCTGATCATTGACGAACCGGAGCTGTATGCGAAAAGCGGTGAAGTCAAATCCTTTATGGAGAGCTACCGGAAAGCGCTGCCGGAAATTCCGGTTTTCATGAACAACACGGTAATCGGCATTCCCGCACGTTTTGCCGATCTGACCACCGATATCATTATGATTGACGACTATCTGACCAACAGTGAAACACGTACCGTCCGGGAGATGCTGAATGGTGCGGTCATGGTGGAACAAGCCGGACGTTCCGAGCGGAAACCGGCATGGTTCTTTCCGTCCGGCGACAACCTGCACAACCATTACAGGGAGTGTTCCTACGATGAGCAACTTGCGCAATGTTACGGAATGCTGATCAAAGGATGTACCGGGCTGGTCCATTTCTGCGGGCTTCCGAAGTGGCCGCGCAACTGGGAGGCGCTCCGGCAGGTGAATCAGGAGTTTCTTGAATTGCAGGATATTGTTTTTTCGGATGATAAGTGTTCCGATGCCGTTCCGTCCGAGAAAACACTGGCGGTAATGACCCGCAAACATGGAAGCAGTGTTTATGTGGTTGCACTCAACCCGGAAAAGAATCCTGTCCATACGGCTGTCCGCCTGCCGGCGGAATTCAGATATGCTGACAGAGCGGAGGTTCGTTTCGAGGGACGCTCCGTTCCTGTAAAAGACGGCGTGATACAGGATGCGTTCCGGGCTCTGGAGCGTCATGTCTATGTGATTGAAACCGGAAAGTAGAAAATCTTATGCCGGTGCAGACATTCAGTGTATTGCAGCTTGCAGGAGTGCATTACACTGGGTGTTCCGTAACGGCAGCAGAAGGAATTGGCTGTAATGTTCTATAAAGATTGTTTGGTTTATTTACTGCTTGCAGTTTTTTTGAGCCCTCTCCGGGCTCCAGCTGTCGAAATCAGGGGATGTATCGACCGGAGTTCCGGCCTATACAGTTGCGGTGAAACTGCCACATTCCGTTTTCATGTTTTCGATGACTTCAAAAAGCCGTTAACGGAAGGACAGATTACTTTGGAGCTCTCGAATGACGGCGGAAAATTATTTCTGGCAAAGACATTCGATCTTGCGAAAGAGCCGGAACCGGAACTTTCCGGAACCATGGTTTCGCCCGGATTTCTGCGTTGCCGGGCATCGCTTAAAAAAGATGGACGGACAATCTGGAAATCGGAAGCCGCCGGTTATGAAGTCGAAAAGATTACTCCCGGTGCGGAACCGCCGGAAGATTTTAAAAGTTTCTGGAATCACGCTGTCAGGCGGGCGGAAAAGACGCCTCTGGACCCGGAAATAAAAGAAATGTACCATTTGTCCACAGCGAAATATACTTGTTATAAAGTGAGTTTCGCTAACTTTGATGAACGGGTTTACGGATTCCTGACAATGCCCAGGGGGGCAGGTCCGTTTCCGGCATTGATCAGTGTTCCGGGGGCCGGGAGAGGGTTTGGAGTTCCGCGTTACAGCCGATACGCCGAACAGGGAGTTGCTGTGCTGGAGATGAATGTTCTTCCTTTTGATCCGAGTCCGGATGTCAAAGAACTTGAAAGGCAATATCAGAAGTCCTATTATGGTTACTTCCTTAAAAATACTGATCATCGGGAGAAATATTTTTATTATAAAGCAATTCTGGGAATCAACCGTTCTGTAAACTGGCTTGCCGGCCGGACAGACATCGCGGTCGGGCGTATTGGTTATTTCGGTCAGAGTCAGGGTGGAGCTTTCGGCTTTTTTCTTGGTGGTTTGAATCCGCATATTAACGCTGTGCTGGTTTGTGTTCCTGCTATGTGTGACTTCTTTGCAAAAAATAAAGATCGTCAGCCGGGATGGCCGCAGCTTTCGTCCTTGCAGACCGCTCCATATTATGACTGTGTCAACTTTGCGCGTTATATCAGATGCCCGTTTACGATGTATGTCGGATTTGGAGATATTTCTTGTACTCCAAGTTCAAACTATGCCGCCTATAATGCAGTGCCATCAGAGAAAAAGGTGATTAATAAAATCGGCATGGGGCACACGATTCCTCCAGATTATTATAGAGAACTTGAGCAGATGATAAAGTATTTGAAAAGCAAATAAACAGCAATAGGATATTCTACAAACCATGAACTTGAGAGAACAGCATTTTCTGATTGACATTGACAATACGGTCACGCGGTACAGGCGGGTGGCTTTCATAGACGGGGAGATACTCTTCGGAAACTGTTTCCTGCCGGTGATCCGCGATCTGATGATTCGCCGTGGATGGGAACGGGAAGCCGCGGAAAAAGCCTTGTTCGAGAGTGTGAACAATGTCCTGCGGTGGGATTACAGCGAGCTGTTGAGGCGTTTCTCGATTCCGTGGGAGGAGGCTTCCGGGCTGATGATGCTCCGTCATGAGGAAATGCTGGATGTCTATCAGGATGCCGTCGAGCTGATCCGCAGGCTGAAAGCTGCCGGCGCACATCTCTGCATCGTCAGCAACAACCCATACTGGGGTTGCCGCTGGAAACTGTTGCGGGCTGGTCTGGAGCCGGTTTGGTTCGAGCATATTTTCAGTACGGATCATACCGGAGGATGCAAATCGCTGACATACGTCTGGGATTTTGTGATTCCGCGTATCGGCGCGCCGCCGGAACGGATCAGTACGGTCGGAGACGATCCGAAGGAGGATGGTGTTCTGCCGTTGTCTGCGGGCGCCAGCAGGGCATTCATCCTGCGGCGGGAGAAAGCTGAGATGTCTTTTTCCGATTCACGCATGATTCCGGTGGAGAATGCGCTTGAGATTCTGGATTTTTTCAAAAAGAAGGAATGAAACAGATGGAAAAAGAATATCGGACGGTCCGTGTCGGCGGAATGAGCGAGTCCTCCTACGGCATTGCAACACCGGAATGTTTCAAACGGGAGAAACTCGGCAGTTACACGGTCTTGTTCGTGGGACCGTGGACGCCGGATAAGTTGCGGGAGGTCGGGGAGTTCTGCCGGAGAGAGAAGATGCGTTTCGTCATGGATGAGATGGTGAACCGCCTGACCGGAGAATTCACGCCGTCCTATCTGCCTCTCAGGCGTGAGGTTCTTGAGGTTCTTGAAGAATACAGTGATGTCGTGGACGGTTCTCTGCTGATGTGCGAATACGGCGGATTGATGTTTTACTGGCCTCACAGCACGGTTGCGGGAAGCAGGACGCTTCCGCCGCCTGCCTCCGATTTTGAAGAGGCTGCGCGCAATACGGAGCGGCAGATGAAAGAAGCGCTTGCATATGCACATGCCAACGGGATGAAACCGCCGTTCGTCTGTATTGAGGCATGCGGCGTCGCCGCCTCGTTTCTCTATCGTGCGGGAATCGACCGTGTCGATCTGGAAGTGATCTACACATCCGAACTGGAGCGCGGGTATTCCGCCGTCAAAGGTGCTTCGCTGGCGTTCGGGAAGAAGTTTTTCGGTGTAGACATGGCGATGGTCTGGTATGGAGGGAACCAGCATGATGAATTGTGGGCGAAACGCTGGCGCACCTCGCTGTTTCATGCGTTTCTGCGCGGCGCCGACCCGGTTTATGCCGAACACGGCGTCATGGATTATAAGGCGCTCGGCAAGGATTACGGAACGGAGCATCCGCAGGTGAAGCGTTTCCGTTCCATTCTTGCGGAGGTCGCGGATTACGCGGAAAAACATCCGCGTCCGTCGGGATTTCCGAAAGCTGTGATCGGAGTGGTGCACGGACGTTACGACGGTTTTACCGGCGCAGGGCAGACACATCTCTGGGGACAGCGGCAGAATGAGACGTTCCGTCTTGGCGTTCCCGACCGGTCCTGGAATCTTTTCGAGCGTCTTTACCGCCGCCGCGCATGGGAAAACCGGGAGCGTTACGGAGATGCGGATTTCTCCGGCAATCCGCCGCTCGGACAGGCGGATATCATACCCTATGACGCCCCGGATGAGATTTTTTCCCGTTATCAGGTGCTTTTCTTCCTCGGGCGCAACTGCATGAACGGGGAGCTTTACAGGAAACTGATCCGTTTTGTGAAAAACGGCGGACAGCTTCTCATGACGGCGGCGCATCTGAACACATCTCTTCTGCCGCAGGGGGAATATGAACCTTATCTCAACGGCGATTGGAGCGAGCTGTTCGGCGTCAGAATCAGGAGCCGGGAAGATACACGCCTGCCTTATGGAATCAAGTTCAAAGCGGAACCTCCGTGCGGATGGCGGTTCCCGCTGTGGTCGCCGAACTGTGACCCGAAATATTCCGACGGCGGCTTCCTGACCGCCGATCTGGAATGCGACGGCGCGGAAACGCTTGCCGTTGCCTCGGAGCGCTTCGCGGACAGCGCCTGGAACGATTCCATGCAGGGCGTGATCTACAGCCGGAAGCTTGGGCAGGGATGTGCGATCCTCGTCAATTCTCTGGAATATCCGGGAGCCGACGGACTGAAAGAACTGTACGGTTTTCTGATGGATTCCTGCTGCGAAGCCAACCAGCAGTATCCGAAGGTGGAGTGTTCCGACCGGGTCCGTTTTGCCGTATATGAATCCGCGCCGGGTTCCATTCTTTACCTCCTGAATACGGAGGAGAATCTTGCGCAGGAAGTCGTCGTGCATTATTCCGCAACCTGCCGGAACTCTCTGCGGCTTCTGCCTGGGGAAATCAGGGAAATAACCGTCTGATAAAATGGTCCGCTCCGGCATGAGATAAACCGTTCCGTGTTCAGAAAATAACGTTTTTCCTTTTTTGCCTTTTACTTCCGGTATGATATATTACGGGAAACAAAAGGGAGGATTTATCTGCATTTTGGATCCGAGTAATAAAACGACGAATTTCATTGAATGAGGTCACCAATGGGTGCAAAGAAACAATGGACGGACAAAGAAAAACTTGCTATCGTGCGACAAGGGCTAAAAGGCGACTGCAACGTCAGCACGTTGTGCAATGAACACGGCATTACGCAAGGGATGTACTACAAATGGCGCGATCAGCTACTGAGCGATGGAGCGAAGCTGTTTGAGCGCGGTGGCGTGGATCATGCACGCGAGCGCTTGGAACAGGAAAACCGCAAGCTCAAGGAAACCATCGGTGAACTGACCATTGAGCTAAAAAGTTGCTGAAACAACAACAGTGGATAACATACAAAAAACGATTGGTAAGGCGGCGCAGAGTGAGCAATTCGGCGAATCAAGTGTTTTTGGTGCAAATCCGGCAACTCAAGGCGGAGCATCCGTATTGGGGGTATCGTCGTATTTGGGCGTATCTCAAATATCATGAGAAACTTCCGGTCAATCAGAAACGGATTCATCGCATTATGAAGCAAAATAGTCTGTTGGTTCCCAAAAATCGCAAGCTCAAAGCTCTGCGCAAAGCAGTTACGCACAAACCGCGAACAATTGAACCGAACCGGTACTGGGGAATTGACATGACCAAGGTGATGATTCCGGTTTTCGGCTGGATTTACCTGCATGTCGTGATTGATTGGGGAACCAAGAAACTGTTGTCCGCGCATATGAGCCTGACCAGCAAGTCTGCGGACTGGATAACAGCTTTAAACGAGGCGGTCAATCGTCAATTCCCTAACGGAATCAAGGAGGCTCCTTATATTCCTGAACTGGTCAGCGATCACGGTTGTCAACCAACTTCAGCAGCCTTTTTCAAAGCCTGTTCCGAGCTTGGATTTCGACAGATATTCGCCAGTTACAGCAATCCAAAGGGCAATGCGGACACGGAACGGGTTATCCGTACCATCAAGGAGGATTTGGTTTGGACCAAAGAATTTGATTCCGTGGCTGAATTTGAGGGAGCGTTGAAGCAATGGCAAAAGGCGTATAATGAGGACTACCCTCGTTCGTCGTTGGGTTATATGACACCTTATGAATACGAAAGGTGGTTCAATGCTTCTGCCGCATAAGAGAATATCGGGCGGCGTAAAAGCCTATCAAAAAATGAAATCTTCATTTTTTGTCCGCTTCTACGTAATACCGCCCTTGAAAAACAGGGGGCATTATAAAGGTATGCTTCCATTCATTCTGCCATGCAATAAAACGTAGCAAAATATATGTCAGAAGAACCGTCCGCATTTGCCAGCGCACCGCGTTCTCGTTGTAGTCCATGAAGCCGGAAAGTTGAAGAGTCTGTTTGATCTCCTTGAAGAAAACTTCAATGGTCATGCGCGCCTTATAGAGATCGCCAATAGAATTTGCCGACCAAGTAAAGTTGTCTGTGATGAAGGTCATTCGTTTCGGCTTTCCGTCGACTTCGACGATTGCCTCAATCAGACGCAGAGTTTCAGGATACCAGACAGAAGTGCGTTGTCCGGTCAATCTGATGACGACATCTCGAAGAATATTGAGCTTGGGTGCGCTGTGCTGCCCCATGACATCATACTTCATATTGTCCTTGCCACAGGTGATCCAGAAAACGCCGCGTAGGAAAAGCCGCCAGAGATGTTTGAAGTCGACATACGCCTTATCAAAGATGAGAATTTCACCTTCATGGATTCCCTCGCAAAGCGCCGGCACTTCCGCCGAATCGTGGGTCCCGGCTGTTTTGACAAAAATAAAATTCGGCAGAAAAGAACGCAAATCCAGATGCAAATGCATTTTCGCCGCAGCTTGCCGCCTGCGATGTTTCGCCCAGTCCAGACAGTTGGCGATCAACAGAACCGTTGTTGAATCAACCACATGGATCATGTGCTTGAAACGTCTCGGTAACGCACAGTATCGCCTGCCTTGAATTCGGAAGTTCGAACTGATCTCATTCAAATGAGCAAGAACTTTCCAGAACAGTTTTTCCGCCATGCCTGCGTCTCGGTTCCAGTTCGCGTGGGACAGACCATTACGGCTTGGCAGAACGCAATCCCAAATCCTGTTCACCAGACCGCAATGATGCCGAAGCGTATCGCAAATGTCGTTCAGACCCAGTGCATGCGTCAGCTGTCCGAAGACCAGAGCCAGAACATGACTCGTCGGGCTGAATACCCGCGATTGCTTGTGAATTCCGAAATCATTGGCAAGTTTCGAAATTAAATTGCGCGGTAGCAACTTGGAAATTTGCGATAACACGGTCATTTTATGCTTTGATGGGTTCATGGATACTCCTTGTTTTTCTTGCTCGAAATATAAGTTGCATCCAGAACCATCACCTTTCAACTTTTTCGGTTCCTATGGGATGACTGTGAAAAAATTCATTATCAGGTATGACCTATCCTTTCAGAAAAATCAATGAATGTTTTCGTGTTTGCCTGTAATCCATCCGCTCCGGCATAAAGCCTTTATAGACGAATGGATTTGGGGACGAACAACCACGAAAAGGAGGCTGAAGAAGATGGAAAACGATCAGAAAAGAGAAAACGAATTGAAGGCAGCAGTCAGGGACGTTCTGTCCACAATCTGCTGTAAGGATGAAAACGGCGTGTTTTATGAGGAAATCTATGCGGATTACCGGGATGAAATCAATGACCGGACGATGAAAGAAATCTGCAATGATAAACATCCGCGCGAGAAGTTCTGGGAACTGCTTGACGATTGGTATTGTGACTGTGAATGGGAGTATGCGGATAATGTCATCAAGCGGGTCCTTGAAGATGAGGATGTAGCGGAATTAGTGGAAAATCCGGATGCGGATGAAATCCAAGAATTGATCCGCGATCAGTTTTACATCCGCTATCCGGAGCGACATTTTCTCAAGGAAGATGTTCTGGTCGATCTTGTCATTGATACAGGCGACATGAATTATGACTTTACTTCCAACTCTATCGGCGGACATTACAACGCCAGTGATGATTCAATTCCGGAGGAGTCCAGCCTGCTCTGGCTGGCGCGTCAGCAGGGATATAAGAAATCTGAACTCAAAAAGGCACTGGCAGACCGGGGAAACTCTCAGTCGCCTCTGCTCAGGTCGATTTACTGTGAAACACTAAACTGCGGTTCGCATATGAATGCATTGGTATTTCTGGTCAAAATGACTTTGGAAGAATATTTCACCCTTCGCGATGGCCTCGACAAGGAAAGAGAGCGGAATAAAAGCTACTGCCTTTCCGAACGTACCGGCCGCGGCTATCTGCTTCTCTCCAAGGACACGGCCTGCGGTCTTTATGATTCCTGGAACGGTTCCGGCAGTATCCTGGAAATCAAACTGGAAAAAGATGTCCGTTTACCGTTCCGTTGCATCGCTTCGGCAGACCATGATGGCTGTCATGGCTGCGGTATCCGGGAAATTTACGGCTGCGGTTCTGATTTGTGGAGTAATAATGCCGTCAAACTGATCCGCCCGATGAAAAAAGCTGCGTAAGAAGGTGAACCCATGCCGACAACCAATCGAATTATCATGACCCGTGAAGATCTCCGGCTGCTCATTGAGTGTGCAGAAAGACAGGAAAAAGTTCTGCGGAAAAAAGCAGAGCATCAGAAAGAAATGTTCGATCCGTTCCGTCCCTTTACCTGGCGGCGGAAAGAGGAAGCCGAGAGGGCATTGCATTACTGCCAATCCGTTCTGAAACATCTGCGTTTCTATGAGGAGCATTGGGACAATTTACCGCAGGAATATCAATGAACAAGAGGAGATCATGCTATGGAAAACAGCAAATTCAAACCGGATTATTTCAAAGTCAGTTACAGTATCCGCACGCCAAGCTATGATCATCGGGAGGACAACGGGCTCGGTTTTCGGAGCGAAGCGGAAAGTATGGCGTTTCATACGGATTGCGAACGGATATTCCGAAATGGTGGTTGGAAAATTGAATACGGTTATGCCGTCAACGGCAAATCCAGCCTGTACCTGCATCCGCAGCAGTTTCTCGGAACTGTCCATGAGGAACTGGTCGATGCTGTTCCGGAACTCATTGCTCAGGCAGCATTGTTTCAATTTCAGCAGAATGGCAAACGGATGATTGAGGAAATTTATGATATCTCAGCGGAACAGCAGAGGGAATACATTGCAGCAAAACGTCCGGAAATTGAAGCGGAACTTCTCAAGGCATTCCAGACTTCGCAGCGGAAGCTGTATCATGATCCGGGCGGTCTGCTGTGGTGGAGTATCTGGTTGCCGATTGGACGGAAATACGGGCTTCCGGCACTTGATGAACAAGTCAACAATACAGCCGGTCACTATGTCTCCGAAGTGTTCACCTCTCTGATCGCAAGCGGTCAGATTATTCAGAAGACGGTCAACGGCAGACCGATATATCGAACCGTTATGAAATGTGAGCTGCCGGTATCCCGAAAAAAGCCCGTGATATCTTCTCCGGACACTCCGGAACTGTTTTAAATTCATTCCAACCACAAAATCAAGGAGATCGCAAACATGAGTGAAACATCAAAAATCTTTGGACATTTCAATGTCCGCGTCCTGCGCAAAGATGAGAAATACGGTCTTGAAGACTGTCTCACCCACAAGGAACGCAAACCACTGGTCGAATTCTACGATTACCGACACCGGAACGACAAGGAGTGGAAACGCGGTCAGTTCGTTTCACGTTACTATGCGGAAACGCTTCTGAAACACGATCTGAACTTCGGTCTCTTGTTGTATGGTGATTCTCCGGAATGGACAGTTTCTGCTGAATCCATGCAGGAAATTCTCGCATGGCTCCGACAGGAACTCCGAACGGATGAGTTGCCGAAATTGTCCGATCGGTTGGCTGAGGATAATTTAAGTCAGTATGCATTGCGGATTGAGGCGAACCAATTCTGCAATCAATATGCCCGCGCATTGATCCGTGTTATGCACAATGAAAACGACGGAGTCTGCTGGCTTGGCAAATTCAATCCGGATTTCGGCGAACAGCGTCCCGGATTGCAAAAATATACGCATGGCATGGTTTATAACTTTTCCTGCGATCTGGTTCTTCCGGAATTTGATATTGAAATCGACCGGA
>DXVA01000112.1 GCA_019408975.1 Lentisphaeria bacterium
AGTGAAACACATTGTCTGACGATTCTCAACTGCATGAGGAACCGTTCCGCGCAGGCACAGCCTTGATAAAACTTCAGGAGTTCCGGCAGAGTGATTTCGTGCTGCGCATGACCGGCTTACGCGGTTGGATTGCGGCGGAGGATGCGGCGCACCGGCATCATGATACTTTCATGCCCTTTCTCATGATTTTATGGGAAAAACTCACTTTTTTCACTTTTGCCCCCTTGACAATTCATGATTTTTATTTATAATTAATGGTATTAAAGGTTTTAATGGTTTGAAATGGTATTATGATGATTTATCATTATCTGAAAGTCGATAAGCACAGCGGAACCCCGATTTACCAGCAGCTGGTTTCAGGGATCGAAAGGTTCTGCCGTGACTATCCGCCGGAGACACCGATTCCCCCGGAGCGCGATCTTTCGAGAACGCTTGGAGTGAGCCGGACCACTCTGCGGCAGGCGCTCAAGGAGTGCTGTGACCGCGGTTTGATCATCAGCCGGTGGGCAAAAGGTATTTTCGTTGCGGAGCGGAAAGCCCGCAGGCGGATACTCGTCATGATGCCGGAATCGACCATGATCAGCATGCCCTGGAACTACACCCTGCCGGGAGTAGAACAGCGGGCGGCGGAGTTGTCGATTACCGTGGAAAAAATATCCACGACCTTTCTCAGAAGCCAGACGAAAGAGCAGATCAGGCGTTTTCTCGAACAGGAAAATTTTACAGGGCTGCTCCATATGGATTACCTCTCATGGATCGGAGCGGAGGAGATGGACGTGTTGCGCAATATCCATACTCCCGTTCTGTTTCCGCACAGTTGTCTCTACTGGTTCCGGCAGATGCCGTTCCCCATGAATATTGTGGATGAACGCAAAGCATTCCGGGACGCGATCATCGCCATGGTGGAAATGGGACACACGGAAATCGTGACTCTGGGAGCGGATTCCTATTATGACGCGATCCGCGGCTACTCTGCGGAAGAATACCGGGAAGTGTTGGAAGACGCCGGAGCTAATCCCGATCCTGAACTTTTTCTCCGTGTGCATTACAATGAAGAAGAGATCACCGAAACGATATCGGCTCTGCTGAAACGCAGAAAAAAATTTACTGCCGTCATCTGTTTTTCCGACTTCTATGCCATCATGGCGATGAAAGCCCTGAGGCGTTGCTCTGTGCATGTCCCGGATGATGTTTCCATCATGGGATTCTGCGGATTTCCCGGCGGAGAGTTCCTGACTCCGGGGCTTTCCACCATTGATTTCAACTATCTCCAGATCGGCAGAAACGCCGTGGACCGTTTGCTTGCGCTTCCTCCTGACTGGCAGAAGCTGGGCGAATCCGAACTGGTCAATTTCTCTCCGTATGAGCTGGTCATACGGGAAAGCATGAAGCCATTAAAAAAGAAAAACAGGAAAGGGAAATAATTTATGAAATGTTGCTGCAGATTCACCCTGATCGAGCTTCTGATCGTGATTGCGATCATCGCGATTCTGGCGGGAATGCTCCTGCCTGCCTTGAACAAGGCGCGCGAGTCTGCACGCAGGATATCCTGTGCTTCCAATTTTTCGCAGATTGGAAAAGCCGTTGCAATGTATGCAAACGACAACAAGGAGCACATCCCGCCTTACAAAGTCACTGCCCCTGCTGAAGAAGACTACATGTATTTTTGGGGCGGCGGGAAAAATGGTTTTCTGTCGTCGTATCTGGGGGAACAGACGCACTCGTATGCAATGAATATCGGGCTGATCGACAAAAACGGCAAACGCTCAAAACTCTGCTGTCCCACCAGACAGCCCACTTTCACGGGATATGTTTACTGTTACGGTTTGAACTGGCATATTTCATTGGCTGAAGAACGTGCTGTGCTTTCCCGGTTCAAACGTCCCTCCAGGACGATGCTTGCAGGTGAGTGTTCCCCGCAGAACATTGTGGCGCAGCTTCTTGCTCTCTGGGAAACCGGCAACACATATAGATTCGGGTTCCCGCATTCCAACGGCGCAAACGTGCTGTTCGTGGATACCCATGTGCAATGGTTTCCGGTCAAGGATGTTCCGACAGTTGGAAATTATTATCACGGCGACCGGCAGATTTTCTGGCTGTTTGAATGACATTCCAGCTCCGGTGTTTTTTCACCATGGCATCAATTCATAAAAAATAAAGGAAGTGAAAATGAAACGATTGACAATCCTGTTGTTCGGGCTCTCTGTATTATCCCTTTGCGCGGCGGAACGCCTGCGGCTTACCCTGCCGGAAAAGATTTACGCCATGCCGGGGGTGGAATGTAACCTTTATTTTGACAGTGTCGCAAATGTCATCAATCCGGCGAATTATTTTTTTGAAGTGCGGGCGCCCAAAGGGCGCAATGATGCCAAACGCTGGCGTTTTACCCCGACGGAAAGAGATTGCGGAGAATTTGAGCTTCAACTGAATGTTTATGATGATGCCGGACTTGCCGGATCGGGAAAAACGAAAATCGCCGTCATGCCGAAAGCCGGGAAAAAGGAGAGGACGCTTCTTCTGATCGGTTCCAGCGAAACCGCCGCGGGAGTTTATCCCGTCCGCATTCTGGAACTGATGAAAGACTCGGGAATCACCCTCACAGGCACCGTGAAACGGGCAAACTATGCGCCGGGTGTCGTTACGGAAGGATACGGCGGCTGGTCTTACGCCATATTCACCCGAAGCGCCAGAAGTCCTTTCCTCAGGGAAGGCAGGCTGGACTTCAAACAGTATGTCAATCAGAAATGCAACGGGAAAACACCGGACATCATCACGATCACACTCGGCGGAAACGACGCGTTCGGAATGGGATATAATGCTTCGGAACAGAAACTTGCCGCAATTCTCGACAGTGCGGAAAAGCTGATCTCCGAACTGCGGAGGGCGGCTCCGGAAGCTGTCATCGGAGTGGGGCTCACCTATCAGGGAGCCGGTCAGGACGCATTCGGTGCAAACTATGGGTGCCTGTTGAGCGCCCGCCAGTTCAGAATCAATCACCGTATGTTGATCGAAGGCTTGATGAAAAAATTTGAAAATACCGGGGACAACAGGCTCTCCGTGATTCCGATTTACCTCAATATCGATAGCGAACACAATTTTCCCACAGTGTCCGAACCGGTCAGTCTGGGAAATCCGTCACGGGTTGCCAGACAGTCCAACGCACGCCATCCGGCTTCCACAGGATACCGTCAGATCGGAGATGCCATGAGCGCATGGATCAATGCAAAAATCATAGAAACAAAATAACTGAAAGGAAAGGACTCACCGTATGAAAACAAGAAATCTTATGGCCGCATTCGCTTTTGCTCTCTGTCTCGGACTTGGCGCTTATGAAAATTTCGATGCCGCATACAAGGATGCGCAGCGTCTGGAGAAAGAGAACAAAAATCCTGAAGCTCTGGCTGCTTTGCAGAAAGCGGCGGCGCTGTCACAGGCGGATTGGCAGAGATACAGAGTCTTTGCCACGGCTGCAAATATTCACCTCAAGACGCAGAAACCGGAGGAAGCCGCGAAGCAGGTCGCCGCACTTCAGGCGTTGGCATTGAACCAGGAACAGACGATTGCTCTGCATCTGTTGAATGCCCGTGTCCTTACCGCGCAGAAAAAAACGGCGGATGCCGCGGCGGAACTGCGAAAGATCATTGCGGTTCAGGAAGACTTTGAACCGTATTATCTGTATGCGGGAGCGACTTTCAGCCTGAATCAGTTGAATGATCCGGGACTTGCCGGGGAGTTCATCCGGAAGTTCAATGCAAATAAGCGCAGCAAAGCTGAATGGATGCTGAACCGCGTCAAAGCCATGTCTGAAAAAATCGGAAAAAAGAAATAACGACAGGAAAATCCGATGAAACATATCGTAACTTTACTTTTTTGTTTCTGCGCACTGATCGCTTCCGCTGTACAGTTTGAACAGGGCGCAAGAATCACAAATATCAGCGGAGTCCCCGCCAAGGCGGAAAAGCTGGAAATTGTCGTACCGGAGGAAACGCCCCTTCTCAAATTCGCCGCGACGGAACTTCAGACCTTTCTGGAACAGGCGACGGGGCGGAAGCCGCCTGTCGTGAAGACACCTCATGCGGGCAGTATCTCTCTGATTCTCGGCGACAATGACTATGCCGTGAAAGCCGGGATCAAGGTTTCCGCACTTCCTGAACAGGGTTATTTCATCCGACGCGACGGCAACCGGGTCTACCTTGCGGGCAGAGACTCCGCCACCGATGATCCGGCTCAGAACGGGTGGTCGCAGTGCTACCGGCGCGGCACATTGAGCGCTGTCTATGATTTCCTCGAACGTTTTGCGGACGCCCGTTTCTTTTTCCCCGGCGAAATGGGAACGATCATCCCGGCGAAAGGCGCTTTGATGCTTCCTCCGGTCATTGATATTCTGGAACGGCCCGATTTCATAGACCGTCGTTTCCTGCATTACGACGGCAAATGGTATGAGGGAGACGGCAGTTATGGCGGCGTCAAAGGGATCAACCTGAATCTGCTGCGTCTGCGCATGACTGAAAATATCATCCCGTTCGGGCATGGGCTCGCACACATGGATTATCTCCGGCGGTTCAAGGATCACCCCGAATATTTCGCGCTGATGCCGGACGGCAGACGTTACAATGACGAAAAGCTTGTACACACCGGGCATCTCTGCTTCAACAGCGGAATCCGCGAGGAGATCTATCAGGACGCCAAAACCTATCTGACCGGAGGCTCCGCCCGGTCTCGCGGACTCAAACACTGGAATTTCAATGCCGCGCGTCCCGGATATTTCTCCCTCATGACGCAGGACTGGCTTTACTGGTGCGGATGCGAAAAGTGCCGCAGGGTTTCCCCGCCCGGACGCGACAGGGCATACAAGGAAAACCGCCAGGCGGTGAGCGATTTCATGTGGCAGTTCACGGCGGATATTGCAAACCGCCTGAAGCAAGAGGGAATTCCCGGAACCATCACCCAGATGGCTTACCTGCCGTATGACAGGATTCCGGAATGCGACATTCCGCAGAACGTCGCCGTGCAGGTGGCTGTGACGGGCCCCGGCAAAAACGACCAGAAAAGCGATGACGCCAAGATCAAGGCATGGGTCGGCAAACTTAACAGCAAAGTCTCGCTCTGGACCTACCCCGGCAAATACGGCAACAAGGCAATGCCGGGAATTCCCGCGCTGATGCATCATCACATGGGAAAATATTTCCAGGATCGCAGGGAGTGGCTTTTCGGTGCATTCATCGAATCCGAAACCGATTACTATATTTTCAATTATCTGAACTATTACATCTTTGCGAAGGCAACCTGGAATACAGATACCGACCTGAATGCGTTTCTGGACGATCATTACCGCGTCATGTTCGGCAAAGGTGCCCCCATGATGAAAAAGTTCTATGATGAACTGGAAGCCCTCTGGGTGAACCGGATTACCGGAAACACCGTCGATACCGCCCTCGGTCCCGTGGCAACCCTCCCGACTGATATTGAGATATGGACAAAGATCTATTCTCCGGAAAAGCTCAAGGAATTTGAACGGCTGTTCAAAAATGCGGAAGCCGCCGCCGGAAAGGATGCTGATGCATTGAAACGAATCCGTTTCATGAAGAAGAATATGCTGGAACCGGTCCTTGCCGCTGCGGAAAAATTCCGCAAATCGCAGAATTCGCTGGACAGCTGGAAGGTGGAGCTTCCCGGAGAAGTGCATCTGCGCGCTTACAAAGGCGACGTCAACGAAGTATCCACCGTCGTAAGGATTGACAAGGATCAGGATTACCTGATTTTCACATTCCTGTGTGAAGAGCCGCGCATGGCGGACGTCAAGGCGGTTCAACACGGCAAAGACGCGCCGCTGACCTTCGACGACTCCTGCGTCGAACTGTTCCTGAACCCTTCCGGAGACAGAACGAACTATTATCACCTGATCGTCAATGCCAACGGAGCGCTGGCGGACTATTCCAATCAGGTGAATACGCCCGCCAACCTGAAATGGAACAGCGGAGCGGAAGTCCGGGTAAAGAAACTTGCCGGTGCATGGGAGGCGGTCATCAAGGTGCCGTGGAGTGCATTGGGCAATTATGACAAGGAAGGTTTTCCCGTCAACTTTGCGCGGCACCGCGCACTGAACGGCACGCCAGCCAAAGAGATTTATTATCAATGGAGTCCGCTTCCCGGAAGAAGTTTTCATGCACTCGAACGTTATGGAAAACTCATGCTGAAGCGACAGCCGGACGCCAACATCATCGCAAACCCGGATTTCAAAGTGGAGCGCAGGAACCGTTATCAGGCTGGGAAATGGCTTCTCTGGACCAGTGACGCGCCGGAAAAAGGGCAGAGTTTTGAACTGGACACCCGGATTTTCATGACCGGCGGAAAGAGCCTGCACCTGAAAAACATCCGGGGGAAACGGATGAGCGCCGGACAGAAACTTCCGGCATTGGAACCCAATGCGAAATACCGTCTCTCCTACTTTATCAAAACCGAGAACCTGCAGTCGCCGGGCGGGGCGGGGGCATTCCTTTACTTTACGAAAGTCAAGGGAAAGGCATTTCCGGGCACCCAGCTTGCGGGAACACATCCGTGGCACAGGCTGACCTTTGAATTCGTGACGCCGCCCGATACCGGCAAGGATGCAGTTCCGGTTCTCGGACTCTGGATCTGGAACGCGCAGGGCGATGCGTGGTTCGATGACGTCCGGCTGGAAAAGATCAGATAATCTGTCTTTGCCTTACTTCTTTTTCCGGTGTTCCGCCGGCGACACATTGAAACGTCTGCGGAACATCCGGATGAAATAACTGGTATAGTTGAATCCGCTTCTCCGGGCGATTTCCTCAATCGTCACGGTATCGTTTTTCATCAGTTCAACGGCATAATCCAGACGCATCTCATTCAGATATCCGCTGAACGTCTGTCCTCGGTATTGCCGGATCAGACGTGAGACCTGTGCGGGATGGACTTTGGCAATTGCCGCAATATCCTCGCGGACGATCGCATTCTGGAAGTTATTCTGGAGCGCTTCGTGAACGCGTCCCCACTGCATTTCATGCGGAGAAAGATGATAGGTATTGTCCTGAAGCGTTTCTTTCACGATCTCCAGCAATGCGCGGAAATTGAGGCGCGCAGGCAGGTGGTCCTTTTCCGCACTCAGCAATGCGGCGAGAGTCAGTTTTCCCTCCTGGTTCAAAGGATATCTTGTGTGATAATAGATATCGGGGCCGTTCTGGTCCGGTGGTCTGCCGTTGTGCGCAATATACAAGACCCGTATGTAGTCCTTGTGGAATACGATTGAAATCATCCGGTGCGGCATGTCCCATATTTCCTTTGTCCAGCCGTAAGGCTGCGTTACAATCGCATCACCGCTTGTGAAAATAATATTATTCCATTTGCCGTGCGCAGCGAACACAATATGCTTTTCTCCGCTCAGCGGCATAATGATCCTGGATGGCGGATAGTATAGATGGAAAGCCGGAGGCGGCAGAGGGTAAGGGGCGCCGAAATAAAGATTTTTCAGTTCAATTTCTCCGGCTTCCTTCAGAAGATCAATCATTTTCTCTCTGCTGACCTGCATTGTGTCCTCCGCTTTCCTTTATAGTAACCGCCTTTTTCAAGGAAACAAATCATTTTGTTGAAAAAGTATTATTTTTCTTGTGATTTTCTTATTGTCGCATCCTCTGCTGTGAATTATAATTAAATATGAAATACAGGAAAGGATGTTTTATGGCAATTCAGAAATTCACGGTCAGCAATGATCCTGATATTTACGAGGCATGGCCCGACGTAGTGCTCGCGAATTCGGAAAAAATGGTGTGCGTATTCAGCGAGTGCATACACCACGGCGACCGCTCCTATACACGGGTCATGCTCACGGAATCCACGGATCGCGGGCGCACATGGACACCGAAACACCCGTTGACGGAAAGCACCGCCGGAAAGGATTATTATTACAACTGTGCAAGAATCAACCGCCTCTCGGATGGGCGGCTGGTCATCACGATCGACAGGGTCTTTCACAAAAACGACGAGTCAAAAGAGCAGAATGCGCAAGTTCTCCTCTATTTTTCCGCAGACGAGGGCAATACATGGGAGGGGCCGTTCAGTACGCCGATGAACGGAATCGTGCCGGACAAACTGATCGAACTTCCCGGCGGACGCCTGATCGTTTCCGCACACTACCGGAGCAACGGCAGACTGGCACAGTTCATGCACTACTCCGACGACGGTGGGGAAAACTGGAGCAAACGCATTACCGTGGCAGAATCTCCGCAATTCAATTTGTGCGAGGTCTCCATGCTTCCTCTGGGCGGCAATACGGTCGTCGCCTTCCTGCGGGAGAACTCTCTCGTCGGTTATGACTGCAAAAAAGTAATTTCATATGATAACGGCGACACCTGGGGCAAGATCATTGATTTTCCCCTTCCGGGATGTCACCGTCCGACCGCGGGAGTGCTGAACGACGGAAAAATCCTGATCACCTACCGTTTTCATCAGGGCGGAAAAGGGTGGCTTGGAAACTGGACTCAGAACTTTTTTGCAGCAGTCACGGACAAGGCATCGGTGCTTGCGGAAACCCGTGGGGAATCCTCAGCCAGAATTCTTCCGGTCGACTTCGACCGTTCCCCGAAATCGGATCTCGGTTATTCCGGCTGGGTTCAGTTCGCAGACGGGGAAATTTATATTGTCAACTATATTGTGGACGATGCATGGGACAAAGCGCAGATTCGCGGCTATTCTCTTCGCATGAATGATTTTTTCTGTGATTCCGGAAGGAGGGATGCGAAAAAATGCGTGTCCTGAAACTGAAAGGGCTGATCGCCGCCGCATTTACGCCGTTCGCCGAAAATGGGGAAGTCAATTGCGAAGTGATTCCTCGAATGGCGGATTCGCTGTCGGAGGATGGTGTTACGGGAGTTTATGTCTGCGGTTCCACAGGGGAGGGGATCTCCTGTTCCGTGGAGGAACGGATTCGGCTCATGGAAGCGTGGAGCAAAACGGCGAAAGGCCGTCTGACACTGATTGCACATACCGGAGCACTGTCGCTGAAAGATATTGCTGTCCTGAACCGCAAGGCGGTTGAACTCGGATACGATGCCTTTTCCGTGATTCCACCGACCTTCTTCAAGCCCGGCAATGTACGGGAACTGACGGATTACTGCCGTGTCGCCGCGGAATCCGCACCTGAGCTGCCGTTTTATTACTATCATACCATGAAAGCCGATGCGGAAATTTCCATGCGCGATTTTCTGGAGTATGCTGACGGCAGGATTCCGAATCTGGCGGGTATCAAGTTCAATCATCACAATCTGTATGACTGCCAGAATGCGCTTCATGCCTGCGGCGGCAAATACGATGTCGTATTCGGCGTGGACGAGTTTTTTGCTGGAGCGCTTGCCCTCGGGGCAAAAGCCTTCATCGGCAGTACCTACAACTATTCCGCATGTCTGTATCACCGTATCTGGAAAGCTTTTGAAACAGGGAACTGGAAGATTGTTGAAGAAAATATGCGAAAAGTCTGCCTTGGCGTGGATACTCTGGTCCGGAACGGCGGCATTTCCGCCGGCAAAGCCATGATGCTTTTAAAAGGAATCGACTGTGGCAAAGCGCGTCTTCCTCTGAAGCAGCTTTCCCCGGAAGACCGCAGGGCGATTTCCGATACAATGCAAAAAATATTGAAATAAAAAATGGAGGTTGCAATGTTTTATGAAAACCGGAAATCATGTTTCAAAGGAGTTTTTTTTACCCTGATAGGGTTCCTCATGAGGAAAAGTTGTTCATTTGTTTTCCTGTTCAACTGTTTTCCTGTTCAATTGTTCAAATGTTTCCCGGTTCCTTCTTACTTCAGAGTTCCCTGTTTTTCTGCTCTTATTTCCAGGGTGAAAATACGAATTTTCACCCTCATAGAGCTCCTCATGATAATGAAGTTTGCCCCATTGTTAAGACAATCTTTCATGCAATGGCTATGAATGAATTACGGGGGAAATTTCAAGTAACAAAATTTTCTCAAAATTGTGGGAAAGTTCACAATTGTTGGTTTCCGGGCAATCATTGTGATATAGGAGGATACCCAAATGGAACTCTAGCAAATAGTTCTTTTGTTTGGATGTTAAAGTCAGCAGAGCTGAATGGATTGTTTCTGCCAGAACATTGGGAACAAGAGTTTCCTGAAAATATTAATGGTGAAATTCACGATGAAACTCAAAATAGTCCATGGAAATTTATGGAAAAAATTCCAAGAAAACTTGAAGGAGAATCTGTTTTTCACACAGTGCTCAGAACGGAGTATAAAACGAAAGCTCTTCATTCATTACCTTTGAATGAATATCAAATTCTTTCATAAAATCTGTTCGGCAGAAAGCCGCTCTGGTGGCCGAACACTAAAGAGCCATGAAACTGGAACGGATCGTAAGTTTTGTAGAAACCGGCGTGGAGGAGACGTTGTCTTATATGGACTTCCCGTATGAACACAGGAGCCGGTTGCGGACAAATAACGGTCTTGAACGCATCATGAAAGAGATTCGCCGCCGAACCCGGAGTGTCGGCAGCTTTCCAGATGGATATTCGGCTATAATGCTGGTCGGAGCCAGGCTCAGACATATTTCCACAACAAAATGGGGCACTCGGCAGTACATGAATATTTGCAAACTTTACGAAAGCGGTATAAGATAAAAAGGCGGAAGGCTACGCCTGCGCAATTGACCTGCTCCTTCGGAGCTCTCTGGTCGGTCGGTTGCTTCGGCTGCGCCAACTCACGTTTGTCATCTGTGATCACTCAGAAGCAAATGTGCGCAAAATTTCGGATACTACCGCTATAAGCATTGTTTTAGAGTATTCGTATGAACAACGATTAGATACTTGAAAGTTTTTGGACATAGTCTGTCGTGTCAAAATTCTCATCATTAATATCCTGACTTATCAAAAACAGCTCCTTAAGAAGAAAAACTTCTTTAATATACTGCATGTCATGAGGTTGCAAAACAATTCCTGCGCTTCTCATAATATCCGCTTGGAAAGAATGTCGCCGGGTTCATAGACTTTTTTCGTCGTCTTGATCCCGGCTTTGTTGGTTTCGGTCACTTTGCGGATGTTTTCAATCGCTGCGATTTTGAGGTATTCCGGATCTTCCACGCAATATTTATGAACGGTCTTATTGGAAAGAACGCCGTATTTTGCGACATGATCGTTGTAAATGCAACGGAGCCGGATGCGCAAATTCTCAATATCCTCATCCGGGGCGTTGAAATCCAGTTGCGCGTCAATGAGTTCATTCAGCGCATTTTTGATCTTGACGAAGGAATGGACTTTCTGCGTTTCTTTGAGCGTGAGATTTTCCCCTTTGCGGTCCTTCATGCGGCGTCCCATACCGTCAATGACCTGATAAACCGCATCCAGCGTGCTGAAAATACTGTATTCCCGGCAGTTTTCCGGCGGTTCCTTCTCCTCCGGAATATCCGTCCGCTCCGCATAGGAAATGAATTCAACTTTGGGCGCTGTCGCTTTCGGGAGTGCATTGCCGAACAGGTCGGTATTTTCGGGAACTTCCGGCAGAGTGGGCATGAACTCTTTTTGCGCAATATCGAAATGTTCTTTCAGACTTTTGTCATCCGGCAGAACGGTCGGAGTGTTCAGCTTGCCATACATTTTGCCGGTGTTCGAGAGCGTGCCAAACACATGTTCCGGATGCTGCGCAAAGTAGCGATTGAGCTCAATTCTGCCCGTATTGTCGGCGGTGTCAACCCATTGCAGATTGCCGGAAAGATTCTCACGATATCCTTTTTTCAGGACGAGAAGATCGGCAACGATCTCCGTTCCGGCGAAGGTATTGTTCGGCAGACGGTAAGCCTTCACAAGTCCTGCACGCCCGTTTGTGATCTGCGGCATGGAACCGGGTTTGTCCATCGTGGAACTGGAGGTCAGGAGGACGGCATGGCCATTTTCCTTCAGACAATCCAAAGCACGGGCGATGAAATAATTATGCAGATTCCAGGCATTGTAAGAACGGTAATTCCGGTCATACGGCGCAAATCTGCCGAACGGAACATTGCCGATCACGAGGTCATGCTGTTCCGGCAGTTTGACGGTCTCCAGCAATGCGATCCGGATGTCTGACTTCGGATAAAGCGTTTTCGCAATGTTCCCGGAAATCTTGTCGATTTCGACGGCAGTGAACTCATAGGCATTCTGAAACGGCGCAAGCCCGATGAAATTTCCGGTCCCGGCGCCCAGCTCCGCCACCTTGCCGGATTTGATTCCCAGCTCCTGCCTGACGATGTCCCACATGAAATCAATGATATATTCGGGCGTGTAATAACTGTCGAGAATGGAACTCTGCGCCGTCTGATATTCCTCGTCGGAAAGCAGTTCTTTGAGCGTCTGATAATGGCGATTGCCTTCCATGAAAACCTCGGTCAAACCGCCCCATCCGCTGAACTGCGAAAGTACGATCTGCTCCTCATGAGACGGAACCCGTTTATCGGCTT
>DXVA01000113.1:0-4494 GCA_019408975.1 Lentisphaeria bacterium
AGGAAATGACGAAGAAGACCTTCAAGAAAAAAGGCGACGAAGTCGTCAACATGACCCTCAAACTGATCGACCTGGCTGTCGATGCCTGTCAGGAAGTCAAGGTTCCGGCGTCTCTCGACGGCGTGTCCTGCTTCGTTCCGCCGCAGCTCATCAGCGACGATGCGATTCCGTTTGCGAAGTCCATCATCAAACCGCTGATGCACCTCAAGGGCGATGAAGTTCCGGTGTCTGCGATGTCCGTTGACGGCACGCTTCCGACCGGCACAAGCTGTCTCGAAAAACGCGGTATCGCGCCGCGCGTTCCGATCTGGAACTCCGACAACTGTATTCAGTGCAACATGTGCACGATGTCCTGCCCGCACGCCGCGATCAGAGCCAAGCTCATTGATCCCAAAGACCTCGCGAATGCTCCGGCATCCTTCAAGACCATTGAGTCCAAGCCGAAAAAAGATCCGGCTTACAACTTCAAGATTCAGGTCTACATCGAAGACTGCACAGGATGCGGCGTCTGTCTTGAAACCTGCCCGACCAAACCTGAAAAGAGAGCTCTCACCTGGTCTACGCTCGAAAAAGAACGTGCCGCCGGCGAAAACGCCAATGAGAAGTTCTTCGATTCTCTTCCGGACGATGTTCTCGGCTCTTTCGCTCCGACAACCGTCAAGGGTGCCATGTTCAAGAAACCGCTGTTCGAGTTCTCCGGCGCTTGCGCGGGATGCGGCGAAACACCGTATGTCAAACTCATGAGCCAGCTCTTCGGCAGCAACATGATCATCGCGAATGCGACCGGATGCTCCTCCATCTACGGCGGAACATTCCCGACCATTCCCTATACCACAACCAAAGAAGGCAGAGGTCCGAGCTGGGCAAACTCCCTGTTCGAGGACAATGCCGAATTCGGTCTGGGCATGAGACTTTCCGTGGACCAGAACCGTGCGCTCCTCAAGCTCAACGTGGAAAAGGTTCTCGCATGTGAAAACGCCTGCGACACCCTCAAGAACGTTCTCGGCAAAGCAATGGAGCTCTGGGATTCCAAGGGACCGGAAGCCGTCGCCGCACAGAATGCGGTGAAAGCGGCGCTGCCGGAAGCCATCAGGAACGCCTGCCCCGAAGGCAAGGTCATCCTTGAAAAGATCCAGGAACTTCAGGACTACTTCGTCGACAAGTCCGTCTGGATTCTCGGCGGCGACGGCTGGGCGTATGATATCGGTTACGGCGGACTCGACCATGTCGTGGCTTCCGGACGCGATGTCAACATTCTCGTCCTTGACACGGAAGTTTACTCCAACACCGGCGGACAGGCATCCAAGTCCACCCCGATCGCAGCTGTTGCGAAATTCGCGACAGGCGGAAAACACCTCGCCAAGAAGAATCTCGGCTTCATGTGTATGAGCTATGGCTATGTCTACGTCGCCTCCATCTCCATGGGTGCGGACAGACTCCAGACACTCAAAGCATTCCAGGAAGCGGAAGCCCACAAGGGACCGTCCATCATCATGGCATACGCTCCGTGTATCGCGCACGGCATCGACATGAGCAAAACTCAGGTCGAGCAGAAGCGCGCCGTGGATTGCGGTTACTGGCCGCTCTACCGCTTCAACCCGAACAACGGTGACAAGCCGTTCACATGGGATGCCAAGGCTCCGACAGGCAATTTCCAGGAATTCATCCGCAGCGAAGGCCGTTACAAATCCCTTCTCAAGACAGCCCCCGCCGATGCGGAAGAGCTGTACAAGAAAGCGGAAGCGGACGCCGCACGCCGCATGGAATTCTACAAGCAGGTCGGCGAACTCATGAAGTAATCTGAATCAGAGCTGCTTCTCAAGCGCACCATCCGCAGGGACGGTGCGCTTTTTTCATGAAGATGTACACAAAAAAAGCAGGCTGTTCCCGATAAAAGAAACAACCTGCTTTTTTGTATCAGAACTCTCCGGCAACGGCATCCAACCGGGCATGAGCCTCCGCTTTCAGTTTCTCGTGATCCCCTTCGGCATTGTTGCCTTCCAGAGTAACCTCAAAATATTTCAGCCCAACAAAATCTGACCAATATTTCAGGTAGGGGCGCAGCTGATCGCGCCAGAGTTCCTTTTCCGGATAGAACGAGCCGGCAGCGCAGCAGAACAATGCGGATTTCCCTTTGCACAGACCGAAATATCCCTTTTCATCCGCTCCGAAGAGCCAGCCGGGCTGAGTGATCAGGTCGATATATTGCTTGAGATGATACGGCATACTGAAGTTCCACATCGGAACACTGAACACATACTTGTCAGCCGCGGCAAAACGCTTGAATTCATCCTGGGCGGCAGTCCACTGCGCCGTCTCGTCCAATGTCATCGGGACGTTTCGCAGGCTCTTGAATTTCGCAGTTGCACCCGGTTCCGTGAACTGCGGCAGTTCCCCTTTCGCAATATCATACAGGTCAAGCGTATAATCAGGATTCTTTTCAAGGAACTTCCCGATAAAATATTCCGCCAGTTTGCGCGAATGGGAACGCTGGATTCTCGGTGATGCGGCGATGTGCATTAAAGTTTTCATTTTACCCCCTTTTCTGATGAAAATTAAAACTTGCAGTAGGACTTAATATAGACTTCACAACGGAAAAGAAAAGAGGCTAAAGCAGAAAAATCACTTTTTTAATTGAAATGAACTACTCTGCTGTGGGATATCGAAAACCCAAACCAATGCCGAAAGCCAGAAATCGTATGGTGCAGGTCGTTGACCTGCTGCGATCCAACGGCATAAGTTGGACCATGACAAGAACAGAGTCTCGAAAAGAATGCTCACGCATTCTTCCGCTTCAAAGCCGACCCGATAGCAGGGGATGAAACTCAATCATTTTCCCTGCGCAGCACCAATAAATAAAACTGATCGTTCTTTCTTACGACGGTATCAAACGGGAAAGTGATTTCAGCGCCTTTTCCTGCGGAATCAGCAGGGATATCATCAGCCCGCAAAGCCGTGATCACGCCTTCGACAGCACCAGTCGTCGGTCCCGTGACCAGAAAGCGGTCCCCGACTCTGACACCCTCCGAAGTCAGGCGCACTTCCGCAACTTTCGACTTCGGATAATAGTGAAGCACCAGCCCCGCAAACACTTTGACCAGAGTCGCCTTGTTTTCGGAAGACGCAGTCCACTCCCCGACTTTTTCTCCCAGATAATAGCCGCCGTGCCAGAACCCCCGGTTAAACACTTCGTGCAGACGTTTCTTCCACAATCCCATCTGCTCCGCATCGGGAGAAATACCGTTTTTCCACGCATCGACGGCTTCCCGGTACACCTGCGTCACAGCGGCGACATAATCGGCGGAACGCCCCCTGCCCTCGATCTTCAGAACAGATACGCCCGTATCCAGAATGCGCGGCAGAATATCAAGGGTGCAGAGATCATTCGGCGACATCACGTAATGATTGTCGATCGCAAGTTCCTGCCCGTTGACGGAATCACGCACCGTATAGGAGCGGCGGCAGGGCTGATAGCAGTCCCCCCGGTTTGCCGACGAATTGAAAACGGCGAGGCTCATGTAGCATTTGCCGGAAACAGCCACGCACAGAGCGCCATGCACAAACACTTCGATTCCGACGAGCTCTCCGGATGGGCCCGTAATCTTTTCACGCCGGATTCCGTCACAGATTTTCCTGATCTGGGAAAGCTTGAGCTCGCGCGCAAGCACCATCACATCCGCGAACTGAGCGTAGAAGCGGACCGCCTCCAGATTGCTGATATTCGCCTGAACGGAAAGATGAATGCCGAGCCCATATTCTTTTGCAATCATCAGAACCGCAGTATCCGCGGCGATCACTGCATCAATTCCCGCCGCTTTCGCCGCTTTGCAGAGACTCCGCACGGAATCAAGTTCCTCATCGAACACAACCGTATTGATCGTCAGCCATGCCTGAATGCCGCGTTCATGGCACATCCCGGCAACCTGCGGCAAATCGTCTTCCTTGAAATTCACGGTCGCACGCGACCGCATATTCAGCGAGCCAACGCCGAAATAAACGGCATCCGCCCCGTAATTCAGGGCGGCGCTCAAAGATTCAAAATTTCCGGCGGGAGCCAACAGCAATGGAGTCATACGCTTTTCCTTTTCCTGATCCCGTAATTTAACTTCTTACCGGACATTATGCAACAGGGAAAAGGCATGTTTCCTTACATTGCCGCAAGCAGATTGCGGAAATCATTCACGGCATCTTCAAGAGACCCCGGATAAGGCATCCCGCCGCCGAGACAGAAAAAGCCGCTGAAATTATGGCAGCGCAGAATCGATATCAGCTCTTTGATCTCGCCGTTACCGAACGCAAGCGAGGTTGCTTCGCCGTCCCATTTGCAGTCGATCAAGTCAAGCTGGTTCATGAATTTGATGAAATGCCCTGTGCGGTAGGATTGCAGGAACGGCATCTCGCCCGCCAGGACGAAATTCGCATTATTGAATGTCAGATCACAGTCAAACTTTTTGGCGTGGGCAATCATCTGCTCCTTTGCGGAAAGCGAAGTCT
>DXVA01000113.1:4504-12395 GCA_019408975.1 Lentisphaeria bacterium
GATTGAAGAAACTGACCTCGATCTCTTTTTTGACCAGCGATTTCGCCGTTTTTTCCGAGTTCGCCAAAGGCAGAATCACGCGCCGGATGCCGCATTCCGCGACAAGCTCCAGAAGTTTCGCCGGATCATCCGGAACGGCAGGCACGCGCAACGCAGAAACCTGAATTCCCGCCTCGTTCAAATCTTCGACCGCACGCTTCAAAGTTTTTACGGGAGCCAGCGCACATGCCTTCCCCTGCATGTAATCCAGCTCGATGAGGGAAATCCCGACACGTTTCAGATTCTCGATCATTTCAGGGACATAACGCCCGGCAAGACGGGAAGAAGCAGTCAGTTTGAAAGATTCCTGTTCCATATCGGCGGCAAAAATCGCGGCGCGCTGGCGGACGCAGTCTGCGCAGGATGGATTTTCGCAGAGGGCAAAGGCAGGATCGCCGGAGCCGAGCGCAAGCAGAGTCTCATACATCAGATCGGATTTGATCAGGCGCACCTGGGCGTTTCCGATTCTCGCAGTCTTCATCGCGCCGGATTCCTCCAGAATACGATCCAGCCCGATGAAATCGCGATGCGGTCCGGGATAATAATTCCATGTCTTCGTAACCTCCCTGCCGTCGGGAGTCTTGAATGTGCGTGTCACGGGTGAGAGATACGGAAGTTCAAGAAGCGCCTCCACGGAATGCAGAGAAGTATTGCGGTCCTGGTCCACGCCCAGAAGACAGATGTAGCCGCCCTTCTCCGCCAGCCGCGTGAAAGGAGTGTCTTTGCCATGCGCGGTGTCGGCTTTCCAATGATCTGCGCAAAGAGCTTTCGCGTCCGCGCCGACAGCGGCAACCGTCCCCACAGGGCAGTCGCTGAATACGGCGTCCCGGCGTTTCTTCAAAGTCTCCGGAATGACTCCGAGAGCACCGAATGCAGGAACGAGAAGTGTTCCGCGTTTTCCGATCACATCCAGAAATGCCTTGATGACGGCATCCGCGCCCCCCTCGACATAACCGAGGCTGATCAGAGAGCTGTGAAGCAGAACGAGATCCCCCCTGCCCAGCCCAAGAGAACGAAGCGCCTTTACGATTTCAGCAGATTCCATAACAACTCCTTATCTTAACTTTTTCATCAGAATTCGGCAATCAGACGGCAGGGCAGCTGCGTCACGCCCTTCAACGGCAGGAACAGGCAGGTAATCTTCGCTTCTTTCGCCGTGACCGCCGCAAGATTCGCCGGACAGCATATCGCCGTAATGCCCGCCTTGAACAATTTCAGAAAGACTCCGTGCAGCGCCTGACTCTCATAAATATCCGAAATCAGATATCGTATGCCGGAAGCAATAATCCAGTCCAGTGCGCTGTGATCCAGATACACAATGCGTTTCGGCAGTTCCGTTTCATCACGCGCGCCCAGCCCGTTGATCACAAGCACTGGAGTCCGCGGGACACCTCCGAACGCCTGTTCAAGCTCCGCGCCGGAAACCGGTCCCTGATCGCGGTCAAGATGAATCACCGAAGCAGGAACTCGGTAAAGTTCCTCATGCGGGAAATTGTGGGCATAAAGCCCGTTGTCCGTCTCTTTGATATGACCGGGAAAATCAATGTAAGTCCCGTGCATGGAACTTGTAGTCAAACTGTAAATCACACCCGTATAGCGTGTGCTCTCCGATTCGAGCGGAACCTCGGACATGACGGCTTCATATTCGAGCTCCGCCTCATCCGCTTTTCTGGTCAGGTCTACTGTCGGCATAATCATTCCTTATATTTGATAGAATATATCAATATAAACCGTTACAGACAATAGCCACAAGAAAAAATCAGGGAGTTTTATGATACGGAACTGTATCAATACTGAATATCCGAAGGAGCCGGATCGTAACGTGTATGACGGCATTTCGGGAGACGCATTCCGCCCGTCCGGTAAATGGAAGGAGTTCCGTCGCACTCAAACCGGATCACCGGACAAAATGCCTCCGCCATCGCATCGGGAAGCTCTATTGCGATCTTCCCTCCGTCCTGCCTGAAACAAAGTTCCCCGAACGGGACACAGGAAACCCGTTTCACATTCATCTCAAATCCCGTGAACGTCAACTGCCTTCCGGGATAATACAGCATGGTGAAGTAAAGATCGGCACCGGAAGCGGAAAAGACTCCCATGCCGTCCCAGTCCGTCCGCTCATCCTCTTTGCGGAAATAGGGACCGAGTTTCATGATCTCATTATCCGTAACGGCTTCACGCCCTCCGTTTGCGAGCCATCCGCCGACCTGACGGATAATCTTTGCGGAAGGTTCCGGGATCGAACCGTCCCCGCGCGGCCCGATGTTCAGCAGCAGATTCCCTTTTCCGTTGGCACAGGTCAGGAGCATCTTCACGACCGAGCGCGGCGATTTCCACTCCTCATCGGAAATGTGAAATCCCCAGTGATCGTTAAGCGTCATGCATGCCTCCCACGGACGCCACGGTTCGGGAACGGAAAGATGCTGTTCCGGCGTACCGAAATCCCCGGGCAGGCAGTTTCGTCCGTTGAAGATGACATGCGGCTGAATCCCGCTCACCATTTCATTCATCCGTTCCGCCTGCCAGCCTGCCGCATCGAAGGGCCACCAGCCGTCATACCAGAGGATGTCAATCGGATTGAAGCGCGTCACCAGCTCTTTGATGCGCGCAAAGGTATGTTCCATAAAAAGCCGGTAATCTGCCTCCGACTCCAGCGCGGCGACCGCGTCGGGCTGGTCGTGCCAGTTGTTCAGGCTGTGATAAAGCCCGATCCTGAGCCCATGCCTGCGGGCGGCGGAAACAAATTCATCCACAAGATCGCGTCCGCAGACAGCCTTCGCATTGAAAGAGGTCAACGCCGTATCATAAAGCCGGAATCCCTCATGATGCATGGTCGTCAGAACAACATATTTCATGCCGCCGTCCACGGCAAGCCGGCAGATTTCCTCCGCATCGAATTTCGAGGGATTGAATTTCTGCGCCAGCCTTTCCATTTCGGCAGGAGCAATCTGCTCCCTGTTCATCACCCATTCGCCGCGCCCGAGCATACTGAACAGCCCGTAATGCACAAACATCCCGTAGCGCATCGCAGTGAACGCTTCCGCTTCTTTTCTCATTTTTCTCCTCCCAGGATTTCCGCCATGCGGATAAATTGTTTCACCGTCACTTTTTCCGCCCGGATGTCAGGATCGATTCCAAGCGACGCCATCGCACATCTCACCTGCGCCATGTCGAACATGGCAGCCGCCTGTTTCAGCATCTTTTTGCGGCGGTGCGCAAACGAGGCGCGGACAAGGCGCGTCAGATTCTGAAAATGCTCCCGGCTCAAAGCGTCCTTGCGCAGGGTCAGGCGCAGGATGCAGGAGTCCACTTCCGGCCGGGGGTAGAACATCTGGGGCGGAGCCATCTTGACAAGCTCCACCTGATACATCGCCTGGATGCGGACCGTCAATGCTCCGTAATCATCGGTGTCCTCTTTCGCCGCGAAACGCATTCCCACCTCTTTCTGGAGCATGATGAACATCTCGGACGGCGGCGTCTTCAGCGCAAGCATGTTCGCGACAATCACCGTACCCGCCGAATAAGGTAGATTTGAAATCAGGCGGAACGGAGTATCCTTGCCATAAATGCCGGCAACATCAATCCTGCATGCGTCCCCTTCGATCAGGCACAATCCCCGGTTTGCGTAAGTGAGACGGAGCCACGCGGCAAGTTTTCGGTCAAACTCGATCGCGGCAACCGAAGCGCCCGTTTTGAGCAGACGCTCCGTCAACGCGCCGAATCCGGGCCCGACCTCAATGATTTTATCTTCCGGTCTGATATCGGCAATACGGATAATCGAATCCAGAAAATTATCGTCGATCAGGAAATTCTGACCGAGTTTCCTGCTCGGTGCAATTCCGAGTGAATCCATCAGTGCTGAAAGTTCGGCTTTTTTCATGGGATGTCAGTGTTTATGCCCGCAACCGCATCCGCATCCGCAGGAGGATGACGCGGACGGACATGCCGATGCCGCAGGACATCCGTTCGACGCCGGAACCGAGGCGGAGAATGTGGACATTTTGCGTTTCAGGTTCTTCGATTCGCATTTCGGGCATTCCGGCTTCGATTCGGAATTTCTCACCAGCGCTTCAAACTCATTGTTGCAATCATTGCAGATATATTCATAAATAGGCATATTCAAAACTCCTTAACCATTTCTATCGGATCGTGTAATCAGCCAGTAAATAAAGAGGGCTAGCAGAAGCATTGCGAAAACGAAAAGCGGATACCCGACAAACCACCTGGAACCGGTCAGGAACTCCGTAAACTCGGACATGCCGAAAACACCGGTAAAGAACGTCGGAATCGAAATTGCGATCACAATCGCATTCATATTTTTCATCATGACGTTCAGATTGTTGTTGATGATCGAAGCACGCGCATCCATAAGCCCGGAAAGAACCTGCGAATAGACTTCCGCCTGATCCAGAAACTGACGGTTTTCAATGGCAAGATCATCCAGCAGTTCGATATTTTCTTCAGTGAAACCAAATTTCTGCGCATTGACTTTCATGCGTTCAATGACACGGCGGTTTCCGTTCAGGGCATTGACGTAATAGACAAGCCCCTTCTCCAGCGTGAACATATTCAGGAGATTCTTGTTGCCGCAGGATTTATTGATCTCATGCTCGATTTCATCGCTGCACATGTTGATCACGCGCAGATGGGTTTCAAAATGACGGATCGTCTGAAGCAGCGTCTTCAGGAGGACGTCCTGCGCCGCTTTGACATTCGAGGCAAGACGGCCGGTAAACAGCGGAACACTGTCGTCGAGGACGATTACGATGCGCTCCGGAGGGAAAATAAAAATACCCATGGACTTCACTTTGAACAGGAAATTATCTTCGGCGGAATAGTTCTTGGGATATTTCAGAATGACCGCCGTGTGATTGTCCTCAAACTCAATACGGGGTGTCTCGTCGGGGTCGGTGGAGGACAGCAGCGTATGCTCGTCCACGCCGTAATCATTGATGAGATGGTTTCGCTCCGTCTCATCCGGCAGAATATAGACTTCAATCTGCGGGAACCCATCCGTTCCCTTTGCGATCCTTCCATTGATAACTGAATAACTCTGAAGCACGGTGACGCTCCTTCTTTTCTCTACAGATTGAAAATCGGGCGGAGAGGCCGGTGAACCTCATCCGCCGCAATACGATTCAGAAACGACTGAAGAATCAGTTGTTCTTTCTGAAGTCATTCATGATGCCGACGAGCTTTTCCACTCCTTCAAGCGGCATCGCATTGTAGATGCTGGCTCTCATGCCGCCGACGGAACGATGGCCCTTGAGTCCGATCATGCCGTTGGCTTTCACGACTTCGAGGAACTTCGCTTCGAGTTCTTCGGTCGGAAGGCGGAACACGACGTTCATCCTGGAACGGCTGCATTTCTTGACCGGCGTGCTGTAATAGCCGTTGGACTCGTCAATCGCCTGATAAAGCAGAGCGGCTTTCGCATCATTCATCTTTTCAACAGCCTCAAGCCCGCCCACTTCCTTGATCCAGTCGGTGACAAGCCCGATCATGTAGATTCCGAAAGTCGGAGGCGTATTGTAGAGGGAGTTGTTTTCCGTATAGGTGCTGTATTTGAGCATCGTGGGAACCTTTTCCGGCGTGCGCCCGACAAGATCCTTGCGGATGATGACCAGTGCAAGCCCGCTGGGACCGAGGTTCTTCTGGGCTCCGGCGTAAATCATGCCGAACTTGGAAACATCGACCTTGCGGGACATGATGTCGCTGGACATATCCGCGATCAGCGGCGCCTTGGTGGCGGGGAAATCCTGATACTGGGTTCCGTAAATCGTGTTGTTGCTTGTGATATGAACATAGGAGGCGTCTTCGGAGAGCTTCCATGTGTCAAACGCGGGAATATGGTCGTATTTTGTGTCCTTGCTCTGTGCGGCGACTCTGACTTCGCCGAAGAGTTTGGCTTCCTTCATCGCCTTGCTGGACCACGTGCCGGTATCGACGAAATCCGCCGCGCCGGTGGTCATCAGGTTCATCGGGATCATGGCGAACTGCATACTTGCGCCGCCCTGAATATAGACGATGTCATAAGCATCGGAAACGCCGAAAACGTCACGGATGTTCTGATTGGTATGATCCAGAACTGCCTGAAAATCCTTGCCGCGGTGAGAGTGTTCAAGAATGCCGCATCCTGTGCCGTGATAGTCGCAGAATTCTTTCTGAGCTCTTTCCATAACGGACGTCGGCAGCATGGCCGGCCCTGCATTAAAATTGAATACCTTCATCAGAGAAGTCTCCTTTTGTTAACGTTTCACTGGAAGCATATAAAATACCACAAATTTATTATTTTGCCAGAGTGAAACAGCGCAATCCCGAAATAAAATCCGAACTTTTTCTTGAAAAACATTCATTCGGAGACTTTATATTATATGCTTCGCATGCTAAATTGATGTGTGTGCTTTAATAAAAATCTGTAAATGGTATCTGAATGAAAATATTGAATTTCTATGTAATCAGAAGTTTCATGGGAACTTTTCTCATGGCGATCGGCGTTCTGACCTTCGGCATGACGGGATCACACCTCATGAAGGTCTTTGAATATATCTCCAGCGGAGTCCCCGTCAAAAACGCATTCATCTTCCTGCTGTATGTGCTCCCGATCGTCCTGGCTTTTACCATCCCGTGGGCGGCGCTGGTGTCCGTCATGCTTGTTTTCGGAAGGCTTTCCGCAGACAATGAGATCACGGCAATGCGTGCGTGCGGCGTGTCGATTCTCCAGATCGTTGCGCCGATCATCGTAATCGCGTTCATACTGACCTGCACCTGTCTCTACCTTCAGCTTCAGGTCGGGCCGCATTATCTGGGAGAAGCGCGAAATCTGGTGAAAAACGTTCTGGTCGAACAGCCCACTGCTATTTTTGAACCCGGAATTCCGGTCCGTTACAGCGATCTATACATCTATATCGGCTCCAAAGACGGCAACAAAATCCGCGATATTCAGGTTTACAGAATGGGGAAAAACGGAAAATGGGAACAGGATGTCACCGCCGCAAGCGGAGTCGTTGAAGTGGACAAGGAAAACCAGCTCCTCAATGTCATCCTTGAAAATGCCACGGTCGCCGCCTACGAAGGCGGCGGAAACAACAAGACCATGCGCCGGACTTTCAGCCGGCAGCTCACGTTCCAGATCGACTACGGACGCGGATTCAATGCAAACAGAGTGTCGCGGAAAGACAAGTATCTGACGGCGATGGAACTCCTCGCCAGAATGAGCCTGGACAAAAAACGCGGAGTCGATACGACGGAACTGGAAGTCGAGCTGAATCAGCGTGTGGCGCTGGCACTTGCGCCGATCGCATTCCTGCTTCTCGGAATGCCGCTCGCAGTCAGGACATCACGCAGGGAAACTTCGGTCGGGCTTTTTTTAAGTGTTCTGCTCGCAGGGCTTTACTTCGGAGCGGTCCTTGTTTCGGACGCATTGCGGGAATCCCCGAAACTGCTCCCCCAGTATATCGTCTGGATTCCCCCTGCCCTGTATCAGATATTCGGGGCGGTTTATATCTTCAAGATCGCAAAACGCTGATTTTTTATTTTAACCCAAACAATTCATAATAACGGAAAAGAAAGATGAGAAAGACAGAATCATTTCTGCAGTGTGTAAGATGTTCCAGAACCTATGATATCGGCCGGCTCAGATATACCTGCGACTGCGGCGGCGTGCTGGATGTGAAGCGGGACCTTTCCAAAATCGACGGCGAAGAACTCAAGGCGCTCTGGGAAAAAAGATGGGGCATGAAGCACGGAATCGAATCTTCCGGTGTATGGAGATACCGCGAACTCGTTCTGGATGCCCCGGATGACAAGATCGTAACGCGCCAGGAAGGCAACACGCGGCTTTATCCGGCGG
>DXVA01000114.1 GCA_019408975.1 Lentisphaeria bacterium
CTTCATGAACGATCCGGATATCCGTGGCTGGCGCAGTCGTTTTCCGCAGCCGGACGGTTCCACTTTTTCCGCCACGATAACAACTTCCCCCAACTCTTATACCAAAACAAGCGCAATGCTCACGAAAAACAGCAATATGACGGCACTGCATCATGCGCGCATGTCATTCCGGCGCAGGCCGATCCCCGGCAAAGCAAAGATGTTCGATCCGGATGTCTTCAATGTCACCTGTCACAACGGCGTCCGCGGTTCCGCCGAATTCAGGATCGGAAACACTGCGGCAATCGGCATCAACGATGCAGTCGCGTTATGTGGAGAAACCTGGAAGAAAAACGGGCAGTCACTGTGGGATGGACGCCACTGCGAACTCTGGCTGATTACACCTCAAGGCATAGCGGGATTCCTTGTCAGCATTTTGGAAAAAGAGAGAAGCGGAGCTGAATTTGCACATGAATATAAGATGATCGCGAAAGACGTAAAATGGGAAAATGACGCGGCAGCACTGGACAATGCCGCTCATCTCCGGATATGGAAAACCAGTTTCCCATATCAAATTCGTGAAAAAGTCCGCCGGTATGTTTACGACTCATCCGCACGCCGACCGGATTTCCAGCTGGTTCTTTCCGACAGAGAACGCAGTCCGGAAGAGAAAATACAATCCGGCGCCCCCGATGCAAAAACTCCGGCACTGAAACCATATCCCGCAGGAAGTGAATATTTCAGCCTGGCATCCTTCACGCCAACCGCCTCCCAGTTCAAACAGATCACTCTCATCTCGCAGAAACCCGTCATGGCTTTTTCAGCGACAGCACCGGATGGCACAAAGTGGCTTGCAGTCTATAATCCTACGGAAAAGGCGGCAGAACTGAATGTCGAAGATAATATTTTCCGCATTGAAGCGGGAAAAACATTCCTGAAACGAATGCAGTAAAAAATTATGAAAAAACGGGCAGGGAAAAGGAAGATTCCTGTCCGTTTTTCAGATTCAGCCTTGCAAAAAGATCAAAATATTGAGGCTTATTTTTCTCCGAGGCGTTTGCCGATATAGACCTGACGCGGACGCACGATTTTTGTATTCGCGCCGATCATCTCTTTCCAATGGGCGATCCAGCCCGGCAGGCGCGCAAGAGCAAACATCACCGTGAACATATTCTCGGGAATGCCGAGCGCACGGTAGACAATGCCGGAATAAAAATCCACATTCGGGTAAAGATGGCGGGAAATGAAGTAGTCATCATGCAATGCAACTTCTTCCACCTCCAAAGCGACATCCAGCAGGGGATCGCTGATATTCATCTTCCTGAGAAAATCGTGACACTCTTTCTTGATGATCCTGGCGCGCGGATCGAATGTCTTGTAGACACGGTGCCCGAATCCCATCAGGCGCTGGGTATTCTTTTTATCCTTGACCTGATCCACGTATTTCTTCACATCGCCGTTCTCCTGAATATGGCGGAGCATCTCGACGACTTCCTGATTCGCGCCGCCGTGGAGAGGACCGGAAAGAGCAGAAATTCCCGCGGAAATCGTGGCATACAGATTCACCTGCGCACTGCCGATCGTCCGAACCGTCGTCGTGGAACAGTTCTGTTCGTGGTCCGCGTGAAGGATCAGCAGAATATTCAGGATACGGACGGCTTCCGGACAGATTTTATACGGTGCGACCGGCGAATCGAACATCATGTTCAGGAAGTTGGCGCAATAGGAAAGATCATGGCGCGGATACACGACAGGCTCGCCGATGCTTTTCTTGTATGCCATCGCCGCCATCGTGCGGACCATCGAGATCAGGCGCGCCGTCGAAAGCTCGATATCCTCGTCCATTGAGAGCAGGTCCACATTCGGGTAGAATGCAGCCAGAGCATTGATCATGGTTGACAGGATGTGCATCGGATGAGCGCCGCGCGGAAAATGATCGAAGAAATGGCGCATGTCTTCGTGCAGAAGCGAATTCTTGTTCAGGAGCGTGGAAAAGAGCCTGCTCTGCTCCTCATCGGGCAACGTTCCGTGAACCAGCAGGTAGGCGACTTTGACGAATGCCTCCGTTTTGACGAGTTCCTCAATCGGAATGCCGCGGTATCTGAGGATTCCTTTTTCTCCGTCGATGAATGTGATACTGCTGTAACAGACCGCAGTATTGGTAAGACTCTGGTCCAGAGAAACATATCCGGTCTCTTTCCGGAGCTGGGCAATGTCAAACGCTTTTTCGCCCTCGGTTCCAACAACTACAGGCAGTTTGATTTCCTTGCCGCCGATCTTCAATACGGCAAATTCGGATTCAGAATTCATTTCCATCTTTGTTCCCCTAAATATACTGTTATGAAAGCCTTATAATGTAACTCCCTTTTGCGGATATTCAATCTTCGCTTTTCGTTTTCGGCACGATAAAAAACATTGGTCACGATTTTGCGCGGGGACTTGAAAAATCGAATTTCAGAGTATAGACTATCAGGCTAATCTTTAACCGGCAAACCCGAAGGGGGACAACAATGAACGATCTTCTGAAAAAAGAACTCGACAGTATTTCAAAACTGATTACGCAAACCATTGCGGAAGACACCTTCCCTTCCGGTGTGTCGCCCGAGTGCCTCGCCTCTGCCGTGCGCGCCTACCCCCTGCATGGGGGAAAACGTCTCCGCCCCGCGCTCCTGATGTGGTCCTGCGGCGCTCTCGGCGGATTTCCCGACGCCGCCGTTTATGCCGCAACCGCAGTTGAAATTTACCATTCCTGGACTCTTGTCCATGATGACATCATTGATGAGGACAATATGCGCCGGGGTTTGAATACCTCGCATATCGAACTCGCCGTCCATGCGCGGAAAGCATACCGCAAAGACAAGGACGTCTGTACAAAATTCGGGCGTGATTTCGCGATTCTTGCCGGCGACATCCAGCAGGCATGGGCTGTCAATATGCTTCTCCGCTCCATGGAGAAGGGGTGCGCGCCGGAACTGATATTGAAACTCGTCGGCATTCTTCAAACCACAGTCAACCGCCGCCTGATCTCCGGAGAAGCCGTCGATGTGGAGTTCCCGATGCGCCCGCCGGAATCCATCAGACAGGAAGAAGTCATGAAAATGATTTCCGGTAAAACATCGTGCCTGCTCCAATTCGCAGCGCAGTGCGGCGGAGCGATCGCGCTGAACTCCGCCGATTTCTCCGCGGAACCTCTTGCCGCGCTCGGCTGTTATGCGGAAAATCTCGGAATCGCATTCCAGCTCCGCGACGACTACCTCGGGCTCTTCGGCGATGTGAAAAAATTCGGCAAACCCCTCGGTTCCGATTTTCAGGAGGGCAAACCGACTCTGCTTTATCTGGAAGCAATGCACCGGCTTTCCGAAGCAGGGAAAAAACGGCTCGGGGAACTGACCGGGCTGGAAGAATACCCGCAGGAAATCATTGATGAACTCCGCACAATGATGCGCGACTGCGGAGCGGAAGACACACTTCTGCGGCAGACAGCCTCCTTCACGGAAAAAGCCGCCGGCGCACTCTCTCTCCTGCCGGAAAATAAATATACGGAGCTTCTCGCGGAACTGTTGAATTATCTCCTTGAGCGGAATGTCTGAAAAACAAACGGGAAAATCCTGTTCAGAGCAGACGATTGAGGCGGAGCGTTTCGGCGATGCGTTCGACGGGCAGCCCGATCACATTATTGATCGATCCCTCCACCCGGTCAATGATGAGTTCGCCATGTTCCTGAACGGCATAGGCTCCGGCTTTGTCCATGACGTTCACCAGACTCATATAATGACGGATTGCCTCAAGCCCGATCTCTTTGAAGAAAACCCTGCTGACATCCGCAAAACAAATCCGGATCTGCCTGTTCCGGCAGACCATGCAGACACCGGTAACGACATTGTGAGCGCGTCCGGACATGCGCAGAAGCATCTGTTCCGCATCTGTGCGGCTGGACGGTTTTCCGAGGATATCGTGATCCAGTTCGATAACGGTGTCGGCGCCGATGGCAAGAGCATCGGGAAACACTTCGGCAGCCGCATCTGCCTTGAGTTCCGCATTGGAAACGGCAACTCCCCGGAAATCGACTCCCTGTTCCAGCTCTTTCACATCAGGCACGAAAACACGGAACGGAATGCGGAACGATTCCAGCAGCTCGCGTCTGCGCGGTGACGCCGAAGCCAATATGATCTCCATAGCAATTTTTCCCTTCAATTTTTCAGACAGCTTGTTTTCAGTAAAAATTAACACCTGTTTTCACGAAATCAAACGCCGGCGGATTGAAAATGAAATACTTCCCGTTTAAATTACTGTTTTCCTTACTTTCAACGGAGTGAAAAGATGGATTCTCAAGAAAATCACAGCAGTTACTGGAAGAAGCTCTGGCTTCTGTTTTATACATTCGCCAAAATTGCGGCGCTGGTGGTCGGCGGCGGATATGCGATTCTGCCGGTCGTCGAGGAAACTTTCAGCAGAAAAAACAAACTCATATCCAGCGAGGAGCTGCTCGATATGATGGCGCTGGTCCAGACCATTCCCGGCATCATCGCCGCAAATTCCGCGATCTATGTGGGCATGAAAATCGCCGGAATCGGCGGAGTGCTTGCAGCGGTATTCGGAGTCTGCCTGCCGTCCGTCACGATCATTATCATCATTGCAGCGTTTTTCCCTCACCTGAAACCGGAAAACCCGTATCTGCTCGGCGCTTTCGCGGGGGTGCGCGCCTGCATTACGGGGCTCATCATCGTAACAGCCGCAAGGCTTGCGAAAAAAACGATTCAGGGCTGGTTCGAAATCATCTGCGTTGCCGCGTTCCTGATCCTTGCGCTGTTCAAGCTGAATCCGGTTTACATCATCGTCCTTTCCATGCCGCTGGGAATCCTTTACACGCTTTATTGTACATACAGAATCAAACGCAATGAGGTGCTGAAATGAGTATTCTTTCCCTGTTCTGGACTTTCTTTCAATTCGGGCTTGTCAGTTTCGGCGGCGGTTACGTTCTGGTGCCTCTGCTGATTGCGGAATTCGTAAACCGCAGAGGAATCATCTCCATGGACGCTTTCGGAAACCTCGTCTCAATCGCACAGGTAACTCCGGGGCCGATCGGAATCAACTCCGCGACTTATGTGGGTTTCACGCAGGGCGGGTTCTGGGGAGCGGTCTTCGCCAGCCTCGGGCTCGTCATGCCGTCCATCATCATCGGATCGGTTGCAGTCTACTACATCAACAAGTGGAAAGAAAAACTCCTGGTCAAAGGCATTCTGAAAGGAGTGCGTTCGGCAGCGCTTGCAATGCTGTTTTACGCGGTCGTGATCTTTCTCGGCATGTCCGTTTTCACGCAGGAAATCCCGTTCAGGAGTCTCTGGAACCTGATCACGTTTCATGCCCCGGAATTCCCTGCGGGATTCACATTTTCGTTTTCCGCATTCCTGATCTGTGCCGTAACAATCATCCTGATCAATAAAACAAAGCTCTCCATGACGCTTCTGATCGTGCTCTCCGCCATCGCCGGCGCTTTGATCTGCCGGTGAAAACAGTTATTTTCCGTCCCGAGGACAATAGAATCCGCGTCCGGTGATGATCGGGCGGAAGCAGGCATTGCATGATATACAGGCGGCACGGCTTCTGTCTCCGGCAAGCCAGCGGCAGAGGAGCCCCGGTTCGCGGATCAATGGACGCGATAATGAAATCATGTCACATGCACCGCCCTCAATCAGCGACCGCGCTTTTTCAGGATCGCGGGTGCCGCCAACCAGTATCACGGGAATCTGCAAAACGGCTTTCAGCCTGCGCGCAGTGTCTTCGTAATAAACTTTGCCTCCGGTCGGAACATCTTCCAGGCGGATCGGCGACAGTCTGGGTCCGGCAAGCGGAATGCCCCCGGAAAGTTCCACGGCATTCAGGCCGCGCTTTTCCAGTTCACAGCAAACTTCGATGCACTCCTCCGGTGAAAAACCGCCTTCCGTGAAATCCGCCGAGTTGATCTTGACCAACACAGGAAAATCACCGCCGACCGCGTTGCGCACCGCATCATAAACCTCATACAGCATCCGCGCCCGGTTGACAAGCGCCCCTCCGTAAGAGTCTGTCCGCTGGTTGTAACAAGGAGAAAGAAACTGGCTCAGGAGATAACCGTGCGCCGCATGAATCTGCACGGCGTCAAATCCTGCTATCTTTCCCCGGACAGCAGCGGCGGCAAATGCAGCCTGCAGTTTCTCAATTTCATCCACGGAAAGTTCACGGCACTCCGGTTTCCCCGGTGCTTGCGCAAACGCGGAAGGCCCGACCGCCCCTTTTGACGCAGTATTCCCTCCGGCATGTGCAAGCTGAAGCGCAATTTTCGCTCCGTATGAGTGAACCCGGTCCACTGTCTTCCGCCAATACGGAATTGCATCATCCGAAACCGCCGACGCCTGGAATTTCGAAGCGCGCCCCTCCGGAGAAACAAAAGCATGTCCCGAAATAATGAGCCCGACTTCATGTTGTGCAAGAAATGCCAGAACATCGGAAAGAGCTTTCGTATAGAAACCTTCTTCATCCGCAAGCCCTTCATGCGTTGCGGAGCGGACAAAACGGTTGCGGATTGCAAGTCCGCCGATATGAAACGGCAAGAAAAGTTGATTCTCCATCATAAAGCCCCCTTTTTAAATCACCGGATACTTTACACCGTTTTTGAGAAAGTGTCAAGATTCGACTGAAAAACGGGACTCTCCATATTGAAATCATTTGCATCGCGGATATGGTATAGAACAACCCGAAACAGGAGTCCTGGAACATGGAAAAAAAATATGCCGCTTACGATCTTCATCTGCATTCGCTCTGGAGCTACGACGCATGCACACCGCCGGAATATTATTTTTCGCGTGCAAAAGAGTTGAATCTGCGCGCATTCGCCGTTACCGATCACCATAACTTCGATGCGTTTGAGGAAATCCTGGAAACGGCAAAACAATTTCCGGGAGTCGGATTCATCGCCGGTGCGGAAATGACAGTCAAAAGCCCGGTCGGCAGTTTCGACCTGGTATGCCTCGGGCTTCCCCGCGTTCCCCCGCCGAAACTGCAGAAAATATTCGACGCCTATCATGAACTTCAGCGGGAATGGGGCGACACGCTCTGCCGCATCCTGCAGGAGCGCGGGTGCGACTATACTCGTATGGACCGCGAGAAACTCCTGCGCCTCTATCGTCCTGAACGGACTTTTGCAAAACAGGGCGTGACGCATGTCCGCAATGAAATCCAGCGGGATCACCTGATTGCACGGCACTATATCAAAGACCAAAAAGAGTACGGCGAACTCTGCTGGAAAGCAATGTCCGAAGACGGCAGTTACGAGGCGATCCGCCTGCTGGAAGGCAGTGAAATCATCGACGCCGTCCATGACGCCGGCGGAATTGCCATGATCGCGCATCCGGCAGGGTATTTCAAGGGAATGAACGAGAAACGCATGGATGAGATTCTCGAAGCCTTGCCGCTCGACGGAATCGAATGCGCCCATCCGTCCGTTCCGGAGGAATATACTGTTTTCTATCGCGCCTACTGCAAAAGACACGGGCTGCTTTCCAGCGGAGGAACGGACTGCCATGAAGATCCGCCCCACGCATATCTGAAACTCTCTCCGGGACGCGACATGGCATGGCACGCGGGAAAATCCGCCTGGCTCGATGAAATTCTGGAGCGCGTCAGGCTCTGGAACGTATGAAGGCATCTTCCGCAAATCGCGGGAAAATCATGTTCCGCGCTTGATACTTGACGGAAAGGATGTAAATTAACAGGCGAATTTCATTATTTTTAACAAGGAATATGATAAAATGGCTAAGTTTCCTCTCGAAACCATAAGACACAGCGCGTCGCATCTGATGGCGGCGGCGGTTCTTGAACTGTATCCCGATGTCAAGTTCGATATCGGTCCGAGCACTGAAGACGGGTTCTACTACGACTTCGATTTCGGAACGGTCAAACTGACACCCGAGGAACTGGTGAAGATCGAAGAAAAAATGGCTGAGCTTGCAGCCGGAAAGCTCCCGCTCACCCGTTTTGAACTTACGCGCGAGGAAGCAGTCAAACTCCTGACGGAAAAGAAACAGAACTTCAAGCTGGAACGTCTTGCGGACATCCCCGAAGGCGAAACGATCTCTTTTTATCAGCTCGGCAATTTCGTCGATCTCTGCCGCGGCCCCCACGTGGACAATACCGGCGACATCGGCGCATTCAAACTGACCAGCATCGCCGGCTCCTATTACAGAGGCAAGGAATCCAATCCGATGCTGACCCGTATTTACGGAACCGCGTTCTCCGACAAAAAGGAACTCAAGGAGCATCTTCAGAAAATCGAAGAAGCCAAAAAGCGCGATCATCGTAAAATCGGCAAGGAACTTGACCTGTTCAGCGTTTCCGAAACCGTCGGGCCCGGCCTCGTCCTGTGGCATCCGCGCGGCGCGCTCATCCGCAATCTCATCGAAACGTTCTGGCGCGGAGAACACATGGCGAACGGCTATGACCTGTTATATACGCCGCACATCGGACGCGCAAACCTCTGGGAAACCAGCGGGCATCTCGGGTTCTACAAGGACAGCATGTATTCCCCGATGGAAATCGACGATGTCGATTACTTCGTGAAACCGATGAATTGTCCTTTCCACATCGAAATCTACAAGTCCCGCGTCCGTTCCTACCGCGAACTGCCCTGTCGCTGGGCGGAACTCGGCACCGTTTACCGTTATGAGAAAAGCGGTGTGCTGCACGGCCTGATGCGCGTCCGCGGATTTACGCAGGACGATGCCCATATCATCTGCACGCCGGAACAGATCGAATCCGAAATCGAAGAAGTGCTCCGTTTCTGCCTCCATATCTGGAAGACTTTCCAGTTCAAGGAGATCAAGGCATATCTCTCGACCCGCCCGGAAAAGGCGGTCGGCGATCCCGCACGCTGGGAACAGGCACAGAAATCTCTGGTCAACGCGATTGAAAAGAGCGGTCTCGCCTACGAAGTGGATGAGGGCGGCGGCGCATTCTACGGACCGAAGATCGACCTCAAGGTGAAGGACGCGATCGGACGCGAATGGCAGACCTCCACGATCCAGTTCGACTTCAACCTGCCGGAACGTTTCCAGATCAACTACATCGGCGAGGACGGGCAGCGCCATCAGCCTTATATGGTTCACCGCGCACTGTTCGGTTCGCTGGAACGCTTCTTCGGAATCCTGATCGAACATTTCGCAGGAGCGTTCCCCGCATGGCTCGCGCCGGAACAGGTCCGCCTGATCCCGATCACTGAGCGTCAGCATGAATACTGCCTGAATGCGGCAAAAGAGCTCAAGAAAGCCGGGTTCCGCGTGGAATGCGACATCCGCAAGGAAGGCATGGGGGCGAAAATCAAGGATGCAAGGAACATGCGCATCCCGTTCATGGCGGTCGTCGGCGACAAGGAAATGCAGAACAATACATTCTCAATCCGTTCCCGTCGCGAAGACCAGCTCGGAGAGATGGATCTTGCAACTTTTGTAAAAAAATTACGGAATGACGTTGAAAATAAGTTGTAAGCGTGCTATTTTTAAAGCTTGTGAACTATTTTTTCGGAAAAAAATGAACTCTAACTGGAGGGTACAGCTATTAGTAAGCTGCTGAAAACTGATAGTCGGGCATATGCAGACAAGAATCTGCTTGTCATCGGCCCGAATGGGGAACAACTTGGTCTGATGAGACTGATTCCTGCGTGCCAGGCGGCAAAGGACGCCGGGCTTGACCTTGTCCTGGTTGCGGAAACAAGCGAACCGCCCGTATGCAGAATCATGAACTTCGGAAAGCTCTGCTACGAGCAGAAAAAGAAGTTGAAAGATCAGAGGAAGAATCAGCAGGCCCAGAAAGTCAAAGAGATCAAATTCCGTCTGAATATTGCGGATCATGATTACAGCCATAAAATTGATCAGGGCGTAGAGTTCCTGAACGACGGCTGCAAGCTGAAAGTCACGATCACGTTCAAGGGCAGAGAAATGGCTCATACGGAGATCGGTTTCGATCTTGTGAACAGAATTACAGAGGACCTGAAAGATGCGGGAGTCGTGGAAAGCGCCCCGAAGCTTCTGGGTAAGAATATCAATATGTCCTTCAATCCGAAGGGCCACTGAGACAGGCTGACCGGCATCTGCCGTTTCAGAAGGAAAAACCCTATTTAAGCAATAAGGAGAAAAACGATGCCTAAGATGAAAACAAGAAAGTGCATTTCCAAAAGAGTGAAACGCACCGGTACCGGCAAGTACAAATACTACAAGGCCGGACGCAGACACCTGATGACCGGTAAGGGCGGCAAGAGAAAACGTCATCTGAGAAGAGACGGAATCCTCCAGGCCAGCGAAATGAAACGTATCGCCAAGGCTCTGCCTTACGGCTGATGCAACCCAACAACCCTTAATACCGGAGAAAATTAAAAATGAGAGTTACAGCCGCAGTTCCTTCCAGAAAGCGCCGCAAACGCGCATTAGAGAGAGCCAAAGGTTTTTACGGTGCGAGCAGCAAGAGAATCCGTACCGTATATGATGCAATTGACAAAGCCGATGCCCATGCGTATGTCGGAAGAAAACAGAAAAAGCGTCAGTACAGAAGACTTTGGACCGTTCGTATCAATGCCGCCTGTCGTATGATGGATTTCACATACAGCAAGCTGATGAACGGCCTCAAGAAAGCCAACATCAACGTCAACAGAAAAGTAATCGCAGACCTCGCGGTCAATGATGCGGAAGCTTTTAAAGCCCTGGTTGAAAAAGCCAAGGCTGCCTGCTGACCATATTTCACAAGTATTCTTAAAAATGCGGGTTGCCGATATACCGGTAGGCCCGCATTTTTTATTTTTATACAGGAAGAGACAGAATCATGTTGAATGAATTGCTTGAAAAACTCAATGCCATTACTGCCGAAGCAGAGGCAATGCTCAAGGCTGCGGCAACCGCTGCGGACGTGGAGAATGCCAAAAACAAACTGACCGGCAGAAACGGTTCTCTTACGGCGCTCGCCCCGATGATGGGCAAAATCGCCAAAGAGGACAAACCGACCGCAGGAAAGGCTTTCAACGAAGCGAAAAACACGGTACAGACCATGATTGAGGAAGCGAGGGAGCGTCTCGGAGGCACCAAAGTCTCCGCGGAAGCGATTGACGTAACCCTCCCCGGACGCAAATGGCCGGTCGGACGCAAGCATCCGGTCAATCAGACCGTAGATGAATGCTGTGCGATTTTCCGCAGAATGGGATTCACGGTCGCCGCCGGCCCTGAAATCGACACCGTCACGAACTGTTTCGACGCGCTGAACGCTCCGGCGGATCATCCCTCGCGCGACCCCAAGGACACCTTTTATTTCGATGACGGGCGCCTTCTCCGCACACAGACCTCGACGGTTCAGATCCGCACCATGCTTGCAAACAAACCGCCGATCCGCATCGTCTCGCCCGGACGCTGTTTCCGCCGCGATACGCCGGATGCCACGCACGGCGTCCACTTCCACCAGATCGAAGGGCTTTATGTCGATAAAGATGTTTCCCTTGCCGACCTCAAAAGCACGCTGGAGGCGTTTGCCGTGGAATTCTTCGGGGACTCCGTCGCGATTCGTATGCGCCCCCACTTCTTCCCGTTCACCGAGCCCAGCGTGGAATGCGACTTTTCCTGTGTCATGTGCGGCGGCAAGGGCTGCCGCGTCTGCAAGAATTCCGGCTGGCTGGAAATCCTCGGCTGCGGCATGGTGAATCCGAACGTCCTGCGCAATGTGGGGATCAATCCCGACAAATGGCAGGGCTTCGCATTCGGCATGGGTATCGAACGTCTTACAATGCTCAAACACAGAATCGGCGACCTGAGACTTTTCTCCGACAACGATCTGCGTTTCCTCAAACAGTTCTAAGCAAGGAGCGAATCCGATGAAAGTATCATTGAACTGGCTGAAAAATTATGTCGAACTCAAATCCACTCCCGAGGAACTTGCGAACACCCTCACTATGGCGGGACTTGAAGTCGAAGAAATCACCAGACGCGGAGAAATTCCCGCCGGCGTTGTCGTCGCAAAGATTCTCAGCCGCGAAAAGCACCCGAATTCCGATCATCTTTCCATCTGCCGGGTCGATGCCGGAAACGGAAACGTCTTCCAGATTGTCTGCGGCGCACCGAACTGCGACGCCGGCAATGTGGTCCCTCTTGCAACCCTCGGAACAGTCTTCAAGGACCCCGAAGGCGGCAAGGATTTCGTCATCGGCAAATGCAAACTGCGCGGCGTCGAGTCTTTCGGCATGATGTGCAGCGAGCGCGAGCTCGGTATCAGCGATGAACACGGCGGACTCATGATCCTGCCGCAGGACTATGCGCTTGGAACTCCTCTGAATGAACTGATTGAAAAAGATACCGTCTATAC